>JAFGHP010000090.1 GCA_016930055.1 Candidatus Bathyarchaeota archaeon
ATTTCTTTAGGAAAAGGAATTTTGATGGATAGAGTTGAAGGGTTAGATGTAACTAAAGCCCAAAAAGAATTAGGGTACCGCCCAAGATATTCTTTAGAAGAAGGAATAAAATTGTATAGTGATTGGATAAAAATTCATAGATAGAGGATGATCACTTCATTAGAACCCAATTAAAGTGATTGGATGTATTCTATGGAAGCCTTCTTCTCGCTTTGTATAGGAGTTTTTTATAAAGTATTAGTCTTAAATTCTTATTATATGTAATCAATAGTATTGTAGGAATAACCAAATATTTTATCATCTTTAGCTATTAATATTGTGATTATTAATAAAGAAAAATTGACTTCCTTATTTTATAATTTAAATGTAAAAGTGATATGCGTCTGATTATAGTATCAAGCTATTATTTTTTTAATAGAAGGAAACATCGATAAAATGAAGATTGTCATTGCCCCTGACTCATTTAAAGGAAGTTTAACCGCGATTGAGGTTTCAGATGCCGTAGAGCAAGGTGTGAAGATAGCTTATCCAGAAGCTATAGTCGAAAAGATTCCTATGGCTGATGGAGGGGAAGGCACTTTACAATGTTTAGTGAATGCAACAAAGGGAAGTATCAATGAAAAAGAAGTCATTGGGCCTCTCGGTGAAAAGGTTATTGCTTCCTTTGGTCTCTTAGGAGATCAAGCGACTGCTGTGATTGAAATGGCTTCGGCATCAGGCCTTCCTTTAGTTCCAATTGATAAAAAAAATCCGCTCATTACAACGACTTATGGGACTGGTCAATTAATCAAAGAAGCTTTGAACCATGGCTGTCGTAAAATGATAATTGGTATTGGTGGAAGTGCTACTAACGATGGCGGAGCCGGAATGGTTCAGGCATTAGGGGTTCATTTATGGGATAAAAAAGGGGAAGAAATTGGTTTTGGAGGTGCTCAACTTATTCGATTAGATAGGATTAATGTTTCCGAAATTGATCCAAGAATTAAAAAAACTAAAATCATGGTAGCCTCTGATGTTCAAAATCCTTTATGTGGTCCCACAGGAGCTTCTAGGATCTATGGTCCCCAAAAGGGGGCCACAGAAGAGATGATCGTTACACTGGATCATGCCTTAAACCATTTTGCCAATATTATTAAACGTGATTTAAAAAAAGATATTGTAAATGTTCCTGGAGCGGGTGCTGCCGGAGGGTTGGGTGCTGGTTTGATGGCCTTTTTAAATGCAGAGCTAAAACCCGGTATCGATATTGTGATCAATACAGTTCAATTAGAAGAAAGAATAAAAGACGCAGATCTTGTGATTACCGGGGAAGGTGAGATTAACGGGTCTACCATTTATGGAAAGACTCCTATTGGAGTAGCTAAAGTGGCTAAGAAATTTCAAATCCCGGTACTCTCTATCAGTGCTTTGATCGATGAATCCGGATTTATCGTGAAGAATTATGGAATTGATTATTTGATAAAACCTGAAAATCCTTCGATGGACATAGAATTCCCCAAATCCAAGAAAGTCGAGCTACTCAAAAATACGATTTCAGAATTTTTAAGAAAAACTAGTATAATAAAATAGCAATCTTAATTGAAAATAGAATAATAATTTAAAAGAATATTTTGAATAAATCCCTGATTCTAATTATCGATACTATGATGTATAGATATTTTAAGTTAAATTTTTTTAATAAAGAATCATGCGAATAAAGATTACCATAGAGAAATAGTAAAAAAGTTCTTTGAAAATTGAAAATCAGGCAGCTACAAAAGTAAAATAAAAAGAAACAGTTAAAGAAGATAAGGAGGTAGTTGCCGATGAGAAGTAATACCTATAGAAGGTTGTTGAAAACTGGGAAAGAATTGATTAAAAGACTCTGTTCTTAGAATTGGAAATCGATAGAATGCTATCGAATTCATGGATTATCAGGGAAATTTCCTGGAGAAATATCCAAAGGTTTATAATAATAGTAGAAGAGGATTTGAGTTTCTCAGAAAGAATATCTACCAGATGATTGAGGAAATAGATTTGACAAAAGTATTCCTGGGATTGCAACCTACCGGACATTACTGGCGGAAACTTGGTTACGAAGTATGATTCATCAGGACTCTCGCCTTAAAAAATCAGGGAGACTTGGATGAAAGCTTAACTGATAAGTGTGATCTTCAAGATGCCTTGGCTTATGACTATCTCACAAGAGAAGGGGAATATTTGGACAGTCGGATGCCCAAAGGAATCTCCGCCAACTGAGGACCCTAAGGAAGGTATGAGAGAGAATTATGAGATTCCAGGCCGCTATCCAATATGTCTTAGGGGCTGTAATGGACGATTACTTTCCTAAGTTAAAAGAGGTCTTCAGGTCTATAAGCACCAAGGGCTTATGGGGATTAATAGAAGAGTTTCCCTGTCCTTGTGATTTCCTAAGATGAGCGAAGAAGAGTTAGCCTTGGAAAACATCGAATTAAAGGAGATTGGAACTACTGATCGCTAACATGCAAAAATCTGTCTGGATGAATTAAGGCAAACCTCTCGAGAACTCAAAAATATCTCTAAGTAGATGTAAGAATTACTAAATCTGCTTCCAGAGGCCAAGATGTTTCTCTCTGTCAATGGAATGGAAAATATTCCACCGCGGTTTTCTTAGGAGAAATGGGAGATGTTAAAAATTTTATGGACTACTGGCAGGTGTTGAAATATGCCGGTAATAATCAGGTTAGGAAAGATTCTGGCTCCAAAGTGAGGTATAGGTGGATATCCTAGAAAGGCAGATATCTATTGCGAAAATTCCTGTATTTCATGGTCATGAGAATCATACCAGCCTCATAGGCATCAAGACACTTGTGGGAAAAAGCTTGGTCGACTTACAGAACCTCCTTGACCTGTCTAAGGTAAGTTGGGCATGCAGACTCGTAACAAAAGAGAGGTCAGATAAAGGGATAAAACAGATTGGGAATTTGCCACAACGAAACTTAGAGAATAAACTAATATGTAGTTGTACTTGTCAACTACATCAAGAGAGGAGATGGTTATATAAATAATTAAATTGTGAATACATTTTTTCTAGTATGAATTCAATTGAACATTGAGAAAATTCTAGTTAAAATCATTGTTTTTTGATAAAATCAGTAGGAGGTTAATTATGTTTACATTTAGAAGAAAATTAATCTTTTCTAGCTTAATAATAGGTATAATTTTAATTGTGTTGTTTGCTAATGTTCTAGCATTTGATGAAAAAATTAAATGGACATGTTCTTCGGGATGGACTCCCAGCGATCCACATCATTTGGTAGCTCTTGAATGGGCAAAACGAGTAGAGAGACTAAGCGGTGGTAGAATAGAGATCGAATGTTATAGTGTTGGGGAACTTGTACCAGCATTTGAGGTTCGTCAAGCAGCAGCAGCGGGATCTATTGATTGTGCACATGCTTGGTCTGGATTTTATATGGGTGAAGATATGGCTAATTTGTTATTAGCTTCAACACCAGCCTTTTTAGATAATGAAGGTTATTTAACTTGGCTTGTCGGAGCAGGAGGAATGGATTTCTGGCAAAAAGTTGTAGGGGATGAATTAGTCGCATTTTGCGCTGGTTTAATTCCTCCAGAATTAGGTGTGTATACACATAAAGAACTTAATAACCTTGAAGACTTTAAAGGTTTAAAAATAAGAGGTCCTTTACATATGGTCGATGTATTTGAGAAATTTGGAGGTAGCGGTGTTTTTATTCCACCAGGTGAAATTGTAAGTTCTTTTCAGAGAGGCGTGATTGATGCTGCTGAGTATAGCAATCCTACGTCAGATGTAGCGATTGGAATTCATGAAGTTGCTGAGTATCAGTATCTTCCAGGAATGCAGCAGCAAGGACATACCATTGAACTTATTATAAACAAAGATAAATGGAATGAGCTTTCTCCAGATTTACAAGAAATTGTAAAGGTAGCCTGTGAAGCAGAGGTTTTTGCTGATTATCCTAAATGGTACTACCAAGATACCCAGAATATAAAGGTCATTGAAGAGGAAACAGATGTAAGAAAGCTAAGTCCAGAAATTCAAAATGTAATGGTTAATGCTTATATTGAAAATTGTGAGAAGTATGCTAAGGAAAGTGAATTATTTGCGGAGATGTGGAATTCAATGAAGAAATTTATGGTAGACTGGCATCGTTATTCTGGTTATCATAGCGTTGAATGGGCAGATAAAGAGAGTTGGCTACAGAAATGGGAGAATGAATGAATAAATGATTAAAGTAATGATTAGTTTATAAGTTTAGTCTTTAATTTATGATTTATTGATGGGAGCTTTAAACTGCAGAAATCAAAATATAAAAAATATTGATTTCTGCAGTTAGATTAATCATATAAGTTAGGAAGGGTTATTTTGAATTATGAATGCCATTAAACTTACAAGTAAAATAATTGATGATATAATTAATTGGTTAGCTAAAGTATTGGGTACTATTATCATATTTCCTTTAATATTTGCTACAGTTTACGATGTTATTATACGTTATTTTACTAATAATTCTACAGTATGGGCTTATGATTTTACTTGGATGTCTTATGCTGCATTTTTCTTATTGGGAGCTCCATATTGTTTACAAAAAGATGGACATGTTAGAGTTGATACATTTTATAATCGAATACCTGAAAGAGGAAGGGCTCTATTAGAATGCATTTTTCTGTTATTGTTCTTTTTTCCCTTGATATATTTTGTCTTAAAATACTCTGTTCCTTGGGCATATAAGTCTTGGATTATGCACGAAAGGTCACAATATACAATGTGGAGACCCTATGTTTTTCCAATTAAAAGCATATTGCCAATTTCATTTATACTTTTAGGCTTACAAGCTATTTCAATATTTATTAAAAATGTTGTTTATGCTATTAAAGGGGTGAAATTATGAGTGTTGGGATAATGATATTAATAATGTTTGCAACCTTACTAATAGTAATTATGATAGGAGTTCCAATTGCCTTTGCTTTGGGTAGTTTGGGATTATTTTTTGGTTTGCTTTGGGTAGGGCCTTCCTGCTTACCATTGTTTATAAATAGAATATATGGACAAATGTCTAGCGGTTCATTGCCAGCAATTCCTTTATTTATATTTATGGGATTTATGTTAGAAAGATCAGGTTCAACAAAAGAGTTATACAGAGTTATTTATAAACTTCTAGGAAATATTAAGGGGGGGTTAGCTATTACAACAATAGTTATATCCACTCTATTTGCAGCTTGTTCAGGTGTTATAGGGGCAAGTATAGTAACAATGGGGTTAATCGCTTTACCATCAATGATAGAACATAAATATAACAAATCTCTTGCTTGTGGCTCTGTGATGGCAGGTGGTACATTGGGAATTATAATACCACCCAGTATTTTACTGATATTATATGGACCTATAGCAGGGATTTCAGTAGCTAAATTATTTGCTTCATCTATGGTACCTGGCCTTTTGCTTTCTTTTATATTTATTGTTTATATAATAGTAATTACTAAGATTAAACCCACTTATGGCCCATCGATTACTAAAGAAGAAAAAGAACAAATAAATAAAAAACAATTATTGATTGATTTTTTTTATTATTTATTACCACCTTTAGTGCTAATTTTGATGGTTTTGGGAGGAATATTCTTTGGTGTAGTTGCTACTACTGAAGCTGCTGCTGTGGGCGCTTTTGGGTCCTTATTTTTGACATTAGCATATAGACAATTTTCATGGAAAATTTTTAAAGAAACAGTAATCCAAACATTAAAGACATCTAGTATGGTTTTATTCGTTGCTTTAGGTGCTTCATTGTTTACTGTAGTATTTATTTCTTTAGGTGGGACTAGCTATTTAACGGATTTTGCTATGTCATTGCCAGGGGGGAAATGGGTAATATTACTATTTATGATGTTGATAATTTTCTTTTTGGGAATGTTTATTGATTGGATAGGAATTTTATACATATGTGTTCCAGTGTTTACTCCAATTGCCGCAGAATTAGGTTTTAATCCTTTATGGTTTGCCACTGTGGTTTGTGTTAATCTTCAAACAAGTTTTTTAAGTCCTCCTTTTGCTTACTCGATATTTTTTTTAAAAAGCATAGCACCTAAAGGAGTGACACTTTCTGATATTTATAGAGGAGCCTTTAGTTTTATAATTCTTCAATTGATTGGCCTAATATTTTTAATTGTATTCCCAAATATTGCATTGTGGCTACCAAATATTACTTTTTGATTTTTTTATAATAATACTAATGATTAAAGGAGACCGATGGTAACAATGGCAATTTTTAATCATATCCCTATGGGAGAAAAAGGATTATTTGAATTATTTACTTGGATTGATAACTATGTCAAAAGTAACAAAGAATTTGCTATTAAAAGAATTGCTGGTAGATCTCAAGATCATAAATTGGAAATCCCGGCAGTTTTTGTTACTAATAAAAATATTCCGGATGATAATAAACAGATATCTATTATTACTTTAGCTAGGCATGGTCAAGAAAGAGGTGCAAGGGTAGTTGGACCTGAAATATTAAATTATTTAAGTACTAATGATGCCAAACCTATTAGAGACAAACAGATAGTTATAATTGTGCCTATTCTTAATCCAGAAGGATTTATCTTAGATGAATTTCATTCAAGTATGTATGGTATTACTGATACTGAAAAAGAAGTTTTAGGGAATCTTTGCAATAGTTATCATCCAGATATGATGGTGGATTACCATAGTCTTGGTAGACTAGAGGGCTCAAAATATGACCATGGGGATATGGAAGTCATTATTCCTGCGAATACTACGAAATGGGGTATGGATGAGCAGATTTATAAGAATACAGCCGATAGAATGGTAGAGTACTGTGCTTTAAAAGGTTGGCCTTTTGAAGTGCATACCCTAGAAGATTTAGCAAATTATTATTTTGGAGACCAAGAAACTGGAAAAATACCTTGGAAATATTTAAAGGAAAAAGTCTATTTACTTAATATACAAGATTTTTATGAAAACTATAATTTACCAAATAATAATAATATAGGCTATACTAATTACACATGTGGACCTGCTTATCTTAAATGGCATACATTGGTTTTTGGTATCGAGACAAATCATTGGAGTTTGAAAGCAGAGGATATAGCAATGAGTGGCCTGGCTCCATGCGTATCTTTGTTAAAAATGGGACAAGAAAAATTTCCTTGGGAAAAGACAGAGGGTTTTCCTATTAATCTTCTATATGGAGATTTTAGAATTTCTATAAGGGCGATTGGTAATAGCCGTTCAGAAATAAGAAAAAATCGAGAAGAAATATGGAATGAGAAAGATAAATTTAACATTTTGCAAAGGGAGTTAATCAATCCAGAAACAACTTTAGCTAGAATAGGTTATACAGGAGATAAATTTCCCCTAAGATTAGCTCTTTGTCTACGAATGAGGCAGAAAACTATTAAAAGAGTGCTAATTGAAGATAAAAAAATACCTTTTGAGACGTTCAAAGATGTTTGCTCTACATTTGTCTATATACCGTTGTTATTTAAAAAAACAGGATTATTAAAAATAAAAATAATTCATGAGATTTTTAATAATGATTATCTTCACGAGCGATTGATCTGAAATAATTATGTGGAGGTAGAAATGAAAAAAGAAACAAAAGTTATCTTAACAATTTTGGTAAATAATGTTGTTGATGAAAGCACTTTACTAGCAGAACATGGTATTTCAATTCTTGTTACTATTCAGAATGAGATAGGATTTTATGATACTATAATGGATACGGGACAAAAATCAGCTACTCTTTTATACAACATAAAAGAATTAAATATTGATATCTCAAAATTAATGATTAATTCTATAATTATAAGTCATGGACATTACGACCATACAGGTGGGTTGAAAAATTTATTAAAAAATCTTTATAAACACAACCCTATACCTGTAATTGCTCACCCAGATATTTTTATTCCTAGAATTAGCTATCTAGGAGGATTTCGCAGTATATCTTGCCCTTTTACACCATCAGAAATTAGACAAGCTGGAGGAGAACTTCTTTTAACCCGAGATCCAGTCAAAATCAATAATTATTTGACAACTACAGGTGAAGTTCCACGAAAAAATAAATATGAGATTAATCCTTTATTCCGAAAAATAGTCAATGATCAGTGGATTGAAGATGAAGTAGATGATGATTTATCTCTCATAATTAATGTAAATAAGGAAAGTTTTTTCCTGCTCTGCGGATGCTGCCATGCGGGTTTGATTAATACCTTAGCAAGGGCAAAGGAGTTAACGGGTAAAAGTAAATGTTATGGCATTATGGGTGGTTTACATTTG
>JAFGHP010000091.1 GCA_016930055.1 Candidatus Bathyarchaeota archaeon
AAGTGCGGAGGGAGGGATTCGAACCCCACCTTCCTCAATGAGCATAACCTTATTCTCGCATCATACTAATCCTTCTCATGTGGATGTCGATAATTGACTCGCCTCTTCAAGGGATTAACCTTCTTCACATTCACTATAAGCGTTCATTGAAAAATGGGGGATATGAGCTTTGTGTATAAAGTAGAAATAGTGACCTAATTTTTGGTAGAAGGAATTCAAATGTATAAACTAGGTTCTTGTCTTTTATCCAGCAGCGTTTGAAAGTAGTCTACAATGTCTTTTACTATGACGGGCTTAAGAGCTTCGGATGGACAAACTCTTGTACAGGCAAAGCATCTGAAACATAACCCATCATTAATGGTTAGAGATTCAGAGTCTATGGCTCCAATGGGGCAAACCTCAACACATGAAAAACATCTAATACAGTTTGACTCGTTAAATTCGACCCTAGCTAGGTTAATCACGTTATTTTCAGGATACTCCTCAATTTTGCGAGTATAGTTCTGTCCTATCATAAGATCAGCTACATCGACCTCAGCTTCAACCAGATTGCTATTGATTTTTTCCCTTACCATCTTCCCGAAATTATACGCAATATATAGGTCTTTATCATCCGGCCTACCAATCGCCAAAGGAAGATCTTTACTCGCAAAAGAGTTCTCTGCAACAAAGTTGGCTGCTGCAAGAAGCCTGAAGCCCCTAAACTTGAGAAGCCCACATAGCTCCTGTAAACATGCCCCAGGAGACACATTCCCGTAGACTGTTATAGGTAACGCCCATTTGCCTTTTCCCTGAAGCTTACTCAAATAATTGAGTGTAATTGAAGGTATTGTATCATAGTATGTTGGCACACCCACAAGTAAAAGATCACCCGTTACTTCTCCGGTCCACTCATCCCTACTCTTTGGCAGAGTCAGATCAATGGTATCAACAGCTTCAACGCCGATACTTTTTGAAACCCTATCGACGATTTGCCTCGTGGTTCCAGTTGGAGAAAAAACAATAGACTGAATCGTCTTTATCTCACTCAATCCCTATTCACCTCCACGGCCACTCATCTTTCATTGAAGGTGGAACCTTGATCATTACTTCATGTACCTACTATTAAGCAGTTTAGCCTAAATAGCCAGATATCAATCTAATCGTACAGTAAACAGGGGGGTGGTGGAGGATACTATGGGTCAGATGTTGCAGCCGGGTATGGAGATGAAACCCAGCAAGGATTCAGCACGCGTTTGTGCATAACCTTATTCTCACATCACACTAATTTTTTTCGGGTGAAACGAATCCTATGAATCGAATTATTTAAAACCTTTCGTAAAACCAACGATCAATTATAACTTAATTCTCTGTAAAAACAACTGAAAAGGTTAAATAAGCTATAATAATGAACCATTAGGCAAAAGGGGAAAGTGTGGAGAGAGGGATTCATTTGATCGTTTTAATATCTGAAATTTTTACTTACTTAGTTTTTCATTGTTTTTGATTGGGTTGGGGTCGTTCTGCTCGTACTCAGAGAGTTATTGCTGGTTGGTAGTTTTCCTCTGACTTAAGCTATAAAAAAAGTAGCATTCACCTTTTTTTTCTTTATGTAGTTATAATAGCAAATAATTGTGATTTAATGTTGTGTTATAGTAAAAAAACATGTATTTTTTAATAATGATGTGGAAGTAAGATTAAATTTATTGAGGTAAGGTAGTTTTCTGTGACTCGATCTTCTTATTTTTTAAAATCGGTTAATCTGGTCTTAAAAATATTTGAAAAATTGATTTTTTTTACATGAACTCCCTTGGTTGCTTTTATTAATGTATTTGTTTGGTTTATTTATGTGGTGCCCCTATTTTTAGTTGATTCTCTTGTTTAGTTTTTAAAAGTTTGCTACTATGTACATATTTTATAAACAGTTCTTTATAATTGATATTTCTCAAGTTTAGCTATGAAGAAACCATCGCACTTATGGACTGAAGGATAGAGCCTTTGAGCTTCTTCAAGTCCTAGAAGACCTTTTTTACCTAATTTGTAGTTTGGCTCTACTAGTCTAAATCCAGGATGCGTTTCGAGGAAATTCTTGATAACTTCTTCGTTCTCCTCAATGGTTATACTACATGTACTGTAGACTAGGAAACCACCTTTTTTCAAATGAGTAGAAGCTTTTTCGATTAGAATCTTCTGAATATTAGCATTCTCTTCGATTAATTTCTGCGTCACGCGCCATTTACTTGAAGGAATTTTGTTAAATGTACCTGTCCCTGAGCAGGGTGGATCAAGAATAATAAGATTAACTTCTTCGGTAGGAATCTTATAATCACTAGTAGCATCAACTAGCATTGATTCTGCGTTAGTTACTCCCATCTTATTTATAAGTCTCTTCCATGAGGCAAGCCTCCTTGAATTTGAGTCAATTGATATAATCTTGCCCTGGTTACTCATAATTGCAGCGAGATGACTTGTTTTAACACCGGGGGCAGCACAGACATCAAGTACAATATCATTTTGTTTAGGTGCAGCAACCTCACTCACAAGTATACTAGCTTTATCCTGAAGAATGAAAATACCCTCCCTATAGGGTTTAGTGCTTGTTAGACCCGTTGAGTCTCCGAGTAAACAATAAGTGTGATTGAGTTCAGGTACAACCTTAAACTGAAAACCTTTGCTTGTAAGCCAATTAATGACTGCATCGTCTCCTTTCAATTGATTTACACGAACGTATTTGGGGGCGTCAATTGGCTGGATAAGATCAGCTGCAGTTTGTTCATCAAAGGTTCTATAAAGATAATTCACATACCAAAGGGGAAGGAAGTTTTTATACGCTAATTTTTCCTCCCTGCTTAGTTGACCCCAAGGAATTTTTAGAGATGAAATCAGATTAATAGTAGTCAATATTGATTTGAGTTTTTTATCATCTAAAACATTCCTTATTTGATTAATAAACTGTTGACTTTCAATGTGAGAACATTCAGTATAGTGTATCATATAGGTGTAGAGTCTAAGAAAACTCCTAAGACCAACTTCTAAACGCTCAAGAAGATGTGATTCAAGAGTTAAGTTGATCAGGTAGTCAATTGTATTTTTCCTTTTTAATACAGCGTATAGAATATTACTTGCTTGGTTTGAGACTTCGTTGTTCTTGATTTTGAGCTTTTTGAATGTCTTTCTGAGCGCTGAGTCTTCATTCTTTCCATCCAACTCAACCCAGTTGAGAGCTTCAAGAGCTACAAACCAAGCTTCACTCAAAATAGTCACTGATCTATTAGAATGTAATAATGGAGGTATAGAATAAATATTAATATTTGAAGTTTTAATCTGTGTTTAAGTTATTCTATATGCGAAAATATTGAATAATTTTAATTTAATAAGGTATACTCCAATGGCTAAATCTATCATTAGATACCCAAAATCCACCTATTTGTTTAACTTTTTTATTAAATCTACTCCACTCCGATCTTGTCAACCTTTGTGGCTTAACAGTAATATAACCTGACTTTTGCATTAGTACAGTGACTTTAGTCATCAAGTCTTGGGGTAGATAACTTTTTACCTCTATAAGTATTGATTTTGAAGACCCAATTTTGTAGCTTTTTTTTAGATCATTTATTTGATACATTTTAGTTACTTTCCATACGACAGATATTAACCACTTTTAGATAAAAATCCCCGCGCTTTCTTTGAGATCTGGCGTCTATCTCTTCTTCCAGTAATGATCTCGTTATGTTTTAAAACTCTTTGAATGCTTTTATCAAGCTTCATTATAGCTAAATACTCTTTTTTTGATCCCATAATTAAGTTAAGCTCGGGTTTATAATAGTTAATCATGTTTTCGAAGGTCTTCTCTTGAATAGTTTTCCCTGTCATGAGATGGAACCTTTTTTCTCTTGCATTACTTATTAACTGTTTTTTCTTTAATAAACGTGATTCCCGGTCTATGTAAGCCTGTTTGAGTTCAGAGTCTCTATTGTACTTCATGTACTTGATATCTTTCAATACCCTCCATCTATCAACCCCCATTTTTTCAGCAATCTCTAATGGTGTTAGATCTTGGTCAATTCCTTCTAGGATCATCATTCGACGCTCTTCTGGACTACTTATTTCATTTATCATTTTTCTTTCATCTCCTCCTAAATAAAAAACTATTAATCGTAAACTCCTCACCAACTCTATTTAATGGTATATGTGAGGAAAGGTCGAATCCCTTATACCCATTTTTAACCTAATTATTTCATGTCTAAATTTATCTCTGTGACCCACTTCTCAACAGCTTCTTCGACAGCTTTCGAGAGGTCGCCTTTTTTTCCACCAAATCTCTCAATCGTTTTAAACCTTAGTTTCTTCTCAAGCTCGTCCGTGATTAATACACTGATTCGACCCATCTTTATCTCAACTTTAATTTTTTAACCAGCACTCGCTAGATATTCTTCCAGTAAGCAAAGTAGTTTATTTTCAGAGTTTCTTTTCTTCTTGTTTTCATTCATCATTCACCTTGCTTATCCACAAGTACAATTATGTGTATAATCACTTATAAAGATATGTTACTAGATCAATAAGAAAATATGTGTTTATTGGATTTATTTATTTTTTAACGTCTTTTGACGTAATTAAAAGCTTTAAGATAAATATTAGAAACTTTAGTTAATAAATGGAGAAGAACATCAATTGGACATTTTTAGCTGGATTCTTATAGCCTTCGGAATTATAATTGGAGTACTAATAGTCAGAGAACAAATAACAAAGAGGATGATGAAGAAGAGCTCAACTAATGGTATTAGATAGAATAACTATAAGGATCAGTGACTTGTTAAAAAACCAAGTTATAAGGTTTCAAGACCTAAAAATTAATTATGATATAGTAATAAATATGGATCCTATCTGGGAAAAGGTCGAAAGCATTATTGTCTGAGGCTTAGCTTCATATGAGATGAGAGATATCTTAATAGTGATCTGTTCAAGAGAAAAAGGTTCAATATACACAGAGGTTGTCTGAGAGCTGGAACGACCAAGATTTAATAGTCAGCATCAAAGGTTGTTAATTCATCAAACTTGTAAATAAATAATAAATATCAATTTTACTACGGTTTCTGTAGACCTTATGGAGAAGATTTAGGTTTGAGTGCATATGACTTATCCATTAAAAAAGTAGCTGAGACATCTGAAATACCTATAGGAAAAATGAAGGTTGTTAAGATGAAAGAGAAGGACATACTTGTAGCTAATGTTAACGGAAATTTCTATGCGATAGATAATCACTGTACCCATGAAGGTGGAAACCTTTCTAAAGGTTCACTAGATGGTAATATTGTAACCTGTCCTCTTCATGGTTCAAAATTTGATGTAACCACTGGAAAAGACCTCTCTAAACCCAAATCCTGGTTCCAAACACACAAAACCATAGACACAAAAACTTATGAAGTAAAAGTTAAGGGAAATGACATTCTAGTATACCAACGAAGTTCATGGGGTGTGTAATACTATATCGATAAATAAGTCAATTAACAAGATTGTTTTCTCCACCCATCCTTAATAATTCCTTTTTTGGTTTTGGGTTATAATTTTTATTTTTTTTTATTTATATTAAATAGTGAGATAAGCTATTAATTACAAAATTTATTTAATAAGCTACTTAATTGTTGAAGTGAATCATAATTAATACTTAGCAATTTACATAATATTTATTGTTAAGATAATTTTTGGGTGCCTTTATAAAGTATCCAATAAAATAAGTATATTCAAAACCCCTGTTGAAAAACGGTAAAAAAAGGGTTAAAATCTTAAAACAGCATAAAAAACATGCTCACGAAGAGGAAGATCCCTGATAACATGGATTGAAATAGAGATATGCTTAAAGACGAGGGGGGACATGTCCCTTTAGACTTTAATGTTAACTAGTAAGCAAAGACAGAATCTTAAAAGTTTGGCTCATTCATTGGATCCAGTTATTCGTATTGGTAAGAATGGTTTAACAGAGCAGAGTTTAGTTACTATTGAAAAAGCGTTAGCTGATCATCAGTTGATTAAGATAAAATTTCTTGATTTTAAAGATGAGAAAAATAATTTTATTAAAAGTATTGAAGAGCGTACTGATGCGGTGCTTATAGAGGTTATAGGAAATGTAGTAATTTTATTTAAGGAAAATCCAGACTCTGAGAAGCAACTAATTTATTAAATTATTAGGTTACAATTTTAAATAACTCAAGTATATTTTAAATGAATATTTAATGAAGTTCGACCAAAAAGACTTGAAAATCATTCGAAGTTTGCAGCGTGATGCTAGAATAAATTTTGCCGAAATAGCCAAAGAATGTGATGTTTCTATAGATACGGTGATTAAACGTTTTAATCGGCTTAAAAAAAATGGTATAGTTAAGGGAACAACGATTCTTATTAATCCTAGATTACTAAATTTTGAATGTATAGCTAGTTTCGAGGTTGATGTAGATCCAGGAGAGTTAGCATCGGTTATAGTACAAGTGAGGGAACAACCGGGAATAATATTTTGTACTGCTACTGTTGGGATGCATAATATGTTTGCTGTTTCACTACAGAAATCAATGAAGGACCTGAGTAGTTTAAAGGAAAATCTGAAAGCCCTTACCCATGTTCGAGATATTCAGACCAGTATTTGGGTTGAGGAAATTTTGCTGTGCCCACAAAATTTTGAGTTAGATAAACTTACAAAGAGGTGATTTTTTGGAAGATGTAGATAAAAAAATTTTGGAAGAACTAACAAAAGATGCTAGAACAAGTTTCAGAAAAATCGCTAAAATGATTGATAAATCTCCTGATACAATTATTAATCATTACGAAAAATTAAAAAAAATCGGTCTGATTAGGGGGTCTACTATCATTGTTAATCCTCAAAGAATAAATTATGAAGGTATGGCCGCTTTCCAGATTGATGTTTCAACTGATAAAACTAAAAAAATTGACATAAATAATATTCTTGATACATTGATTAAAATGCCAAACATTATAATGGCTACAAAAACTGTTGGTGACCATGATCTTTTAGCTATTGGTGTAATTCATGATTTTGATCATTTGATGAAGATAAATGAAGAGATATCTGAGATTAAAGGAATAAAAAACATTCAAACATCTCTTTGGGCTAGTGGTGAAGAGATTTGTTCAAAATATTTTATTGTTTAAATGCAGCCATAACTGTATATCCACTTTTCTTTTCAAGAACTTCATAACTTCCAAAGTATTTTACTAAGTAATCAGACAATCTTTTTCCACCTTTATTAGATTGAACCACCAATTGTAAACTTCCTTTGGGTTCTAGATGAGAATCTGCACCATATATTAAAGGCTCAATAACTTTTTTCATTCCGGAAGATATTGGTGGATTACTTAATACAACATTAAAAAGAATATTTTTGACAGGCTCATAAAGGTCACCCTGTAATATCTTAATTTTATTTAAATCATTTAGTTTAATATTTTCATTTGTTAATTCAATTGCCCTCATATTCAAATCAGTCATCCAAATATTGAGGTCAGGATTTAATTTGGCTGCAACAATACCTATTGGACCATATCCACATCCAATATCTAATAAATTACCTTTTTTAGGTAAAACCATTGTTTCAATCAGTATTCTAGTCCCATTATCAATTCTTTTAGGACTGAAAACCCCTGAATTTGTTATAAACTGAAAACTGTTACCACGCAATGTACATTTTAAAAGACCTCG
Source organism: Candidatus Bathyarchaeota archaeon (assembly GCA_016930055.1). Taxonomy (GTDB): domain Archaea; phylum Thermoproteota; class Bathyarchaeia; order TCS64; family TCS64; genus UBA8941. Next base: position 7,688 of record JAFGHP010000091.1, read on the forward strand.
CCTCTCTTTCGAAGTAGGTTTTATTGTGTAATAATGTTCAGACACGGGTCACCACGTTTTAGGGTATGTTCCTCTTATCATTATCACTCTTTCAGGCGATGCAGCTATACCATGATCTGCTTTAAGCATATCATCACTTGACATTTCTGCACGCATTAATGATATTGCTTCGTCTCTTTGAGTCATAACTGCTACTAGTCCATTAAGTTCAATTCCAGACTCGAACCTGAGAATTCCTGGCATCGCTAGTTGTGCACCAGTACAAATTGCTTCAACTGCGGAATCTCGAATCCATATATGAGGCAATAAACTCAAAGCATCTTCAATTGGATAAATCATTTTCATTAAAGGTTTTTCATCACCTTCTTTCATTAAATCTAAAGCATCAACTAAGTCATAAAACGTAACAGCTTGAGACTCAATAAAAGGACCACTTCTTGTACGTCTCAATTCATGCATATGAGCACCACAACCCAAAAGTTCTCCAACATCTGCACATAGTTTTCTTATATATGTACCACTTTGGCAACTTACCTTAAATAACCAGTTTCTACCATCACCCTCCAAATAATCAATGTTATAAATTGTTCTTATCCTAAGACGTCTACTTACAGCTGATCTAAGGGGAGGCCTTTGATATATTTCACCGATAAATAGTTTAAGAGTATTAACCACCTGGTTTTCGCTTACATTTTCATGCGTTCGCATTATTGTCACATATTCTTTTCCAGAGTCTAATAATGCTTGAACAATTTTTGTTGAATCCTCAAGACACACAGGTAGAACACCGGTTACATTAGGATCTAATGTACCACCATGACCCACATGATCTATCTCCATTAATTTCTTAATCCACGCAGCAACTTCGTGACTTGTTGGTCCAGGTACTTTATCAATAATTATCAACCCACGTTTTATTTTTTGCTGAAGATTACGTTGCTCAGGAGGAAGACCCAAATTTAAATTAACATCTTCTTCTGCACGTGCATAAATCGTTCTTTTATTCTCCCAAGCAGGTTTAATTAACATCTATATCGAAACCAGAATTGCCACCCACATCTATAAGCATGGCGAAATTTTTAATAAAAAACTACTATGATCAAGCTTTTAAACGAAAACATAATTAACAAAATCAATAAAAAATTTAAAAAAATTAATCATTTAGAAATTTTTGTATGTAGTTTAGGTTCCCCCTTGATTTTCTTAACTAATTTTAATGCACTTTCAACTGCCTCATCGGGACCATCAATAAGAAAAATTTTACAACCTTCTGCACCTTCGATTCCTCCTCCACCTATTGGTATAACTTCAACCCCAAAAAGTTCTTTAAAAGCTTCCATTTCGGTAATAACAACACCTTGAATTACCATCATTCCACATTTTAAATTCAATGATACATCGATTTTGGTTTTTCCTATTCGAGGAACAATGCTATCTAAACTTATTGGAACTAGCTTCTCAAGACCTGCTGGGATAATGGTTGTTACACCATTTGCAGTTAAATGACCCCAAACAGATCCTATGGTTCCCCCACCTACGCCGTTAAGTAAGATTCCAGCTGCCCCAAAAGGATCTATTGCATTTGCGCCTTTAATAAAAACATCATTTAGTCCCATTTTTGCAGCGTATTCACATAATTCACTGTTTTTAACAGTCTTACTTTTCCCTTTCTCTATCACATATGGATCAAGACGAGACTTAGGGTCCGTAATGTTTAACCCATTCTCTGTGACAACACCTGCTGTATACAACCCTTTTTCTTTAATTTCCTTCTCAAGAAGCTCTTCTACAACATAAGCATTTGTTGTACCTGTAGCAATAACCACTATTCCTTCCTCTTTTGCTATCTGGATTAAATCCATTTGAGCAATCGCCTTAGCTATTAATCTTTTACCTTCAGCAGGCGTGAGTGAAACTTCCGCTAACAATCAGTTTCCTCCAAATATGATTTTAAAAGGGAAAGAGACCATAAAAACTTAGCTGAAGAAATATTTTACAAAAATAAAAGGGAAAAATTGTTGTAATACCATAAGACCAAGATAATATGTGACATTATTGTTCACTGTCCCTAATTGAGTTAAACTCGTTAAGATGGGATCGTTTTTTCCCTTGTATTGTCCCTAGAGAGTCAATGTAAACAGACGAAAAAAAGTAGCATTATACAGCATTTTGCTCGGCTAATGCTTCAGAAAAAATTTCACCAAATTCTGTTAAACTAATCACTTTCATTTTACTACCTTTCTCAGCATCGATTAAACCCTTAAGTTCTAGTCTATTCACTATTCGGCTAAACCTGTTCCTTAAAGTACTTGAAGCAGCTTTATAACCGAACCATCTAATGATGTCACTAATTGATTCAGCTTCTCCTCCATTTTCACGTAAAAGAACCAACAATTTTTTTTCACGTTCCCATTCTTTTTCCTCATGTTTAGTACTAGGTTCTAGTCTATATCCTGGGAGCTGAATTTCTGTTGGCTCTCTACTAGGTTGGTTTCTTGCATTTTCGAACCAAATATTGAATTTTTCGTCCCCAATTTGACCATTGACATACCAAGCAGGTTTATCTGATGAAACAGAATAAACACGGGCATTTCTAAACATAAGAGCCACAGTTAAGGCTACGCCCTGTGTAATATTAGTAGTACTTGTAACATCAATTAATACTTCTTCACCTGCTGCTCTTGCTTTACTAACCACACTGTATAATACTTTGAATGCAGATCTATGATTCATTGGGTCATACCCAAGCATTTCTGGGTCCAGAATTTCGAGTTTATCTTTTAATTCTTCAGCGTTTTTATGACTCATGTAACTAAATACACCCGTTTCATCATTTGCTTGAACATTACTATATAGTAAATACAAGTTAGTAATTCCATGTATTTTGCTCCAATAGCGTATTCCATCAAAATGGCGACGGAAATAAGTACCTACAAGACAGATGATGATTGTCATATTTGATCAGGTTTCTCCTGATTTTAATGAATTAAATATAATACTGGATTAATATATAAGTTATTCTAGACATTATATATTTATTTGTATATTATTACATTTATTTAAGACAATCATCATTATTATCATATAATATTTAATTGTTCTAAAAAACATTATTATTAGTATTATAAAATTAATAATTATATTTAATTAGAACGATTATCGAATATTTTCCTATCTAGTTTAATGTTCTCCATCGGAGGTACTATAAATGACACAAACAAACTCTGCTTTAAGGATTTACTCCCTTCCTGATTGTCCAAAATGTGATGTTTTAAAAAAATGGTTAAAGAATCAAGATATAATTTTTGAAAGCAAATGGTTTGATACGGAAGCTCAGACAGAGTTTGTTATGAAAAATATGTTTGGAAACCCCCCTATTTTAGAGTTAAATGAAAAATGTGTATCTGCAGAGGAAATGTTTCCTGAGGGGATATTAAATGAAATTGTTGTGAGGGAGCTGCTTGGGATTGAAGAAGGGTAAAGATCTACCCCCAGGTCAAATGGCTATTGATCAATTCTACAAAGCTGAAAGGCTTTATAGAGGCATGCCAATGGTTCGAACTACTGATGGCTATCTTGTACCTTGGGATAAAAACAGAATTATTGAACAACTTCAAAGAGAAACAGCATTAGCTAAAACAATGTTTGATATGGAGCCTTTAAACGGGCTTAAAGCTGAAAAGGTAGCTAACGCTGTTGAGAAGCGTATCAGATTAATTAAACCAAAATATGTCTCTGGTCCTATGATTAGAGAAATTGTTAACAATGTTTTACTCGATTGGAGTGAACAGGAGGGTATGCCTGAATTACAAATATATCGTAATATTCTTACTCGTGTTGGTGTACCCGTGCCTGATGCGTACGAAATTGACACAGGTACAGGATTTGAATCAAAAGAAAACGCTAACCTCCAACCTAATCCAGAGACGGTTCATAAGAAGAAAGCAGACAGGTTAAGCAAAGAACAATATCTCCTCTTAATGGATCCCACATTAGCTACAGCACACCATCAAGGAGATATTCATATTCATACACTCGAATATTTTGGGTCCAGACCTTTTTGCCAAGATTGGGATCTCCGATATTTCCTTTATTATGGTTTGATACCTGATGGGTCAGGATTCCGTAGTAGTGTTGCAGGCCCAGCAAAACAACCCGAAGTAGCTATTTTACATAGTGTAAAAGTGCTTGCTGCAGGACAAACAAACTTCAGTGGAGGCCAAGGGTTCATGTACTATACAATGTTCTTGGCACCCTTTTTAAGAGGTCTTCCGTATGAAAGGGTAAAACAACTTGCTCAAATGATGTTTTATGAACTTACTCAAACTTATGTTACTCGTGGAGGCCAATTAGTTTTTAGTAACATCCAACTTCCAATGGGAGTGCCAAAAATATGGCAAAATGTTCCAGTAGTAATGAAAGGTCGTGTTGGACCCGATACTTATGGAAGTTATGAAGATGAAGTTCAGACATTTTTCAGAGCAATAACAGAGGTTTCTTTGGAAGGTGATTTCTGGGGTAAACCCTTCAACTTCCCTAAAAACGAAAATTATGTTTCACCTGAATTCTTTAAACCAGAATATGATGACCTTTGGATGCTGGTTCATAAAAGTGTAGGTAAATTTGGTGCCCCCTATTTTGATAACATGCTTCCAACATATCGTGGTTATGGTAATGGAATAAGTTGCTACCAATGTTGCGCATATCAATTCGCTAACACACCACAAACTGATCCTAAATTTCATGAAAAATTGTATTTTGAGGAGGGGCAACATTTCAGCATGGGAGGATGGCAAGTAGTTTCAATTAACATGCCTCGTCTCGCATACCGAGCTAATGGTGATTATGATAAATTATTAGAAGCAGCTCAAGAAAATATGAGATTAGCCGTAGAAGTCTTTAAAGCAAAACAAAATTGGATGCATAAAGCAATCGATAATAAAATGGTTCCTTTTGCCACTCAAACTCCGCGTGACCCAGTAACAGGTAAACTTGCTCCACCTGCTGTTGATTTCAGTGAGCTTGTAAGTGTAATAGGAGTTGTTGGTATAAATGAAATGTTACAACATTTCACTGGAAAAGAATTACATGAAAGTGACGACTCAGTTCGAGTAGCTATTAAGCTGCTTCTAGATATGGAAAAATACCGAAAAGGACTTGAAATGAGAAATGGCTTCAAAATTATGTTAGCTAGAACTCCTGCAGAAAGTACTGCTCAAACTTTTGCTATCAGCGATTTAGTTTCACCACAATACAAAAAATATGCACAGAAAGTAGTAAAAGGTGATGTTGAAGGTAGTTTAGCTTTAGTGAAGGGAAAAAGAGATTTACCTGTATATTATAGCAATGGAACACATACATATGTAGGTGCAAAAATTTCTCTTGGCAAAAAATTGGATATTGAACACAAATTCTTCCCTATTTTAAGTGGAGGAAATATTTTCCATGCTTGGCTTGGAGAATCATGCAGTGACCCAGAAGCACTTTATAAATTAACACAAAGGATTTGCAGAAATACCCAAATAGGTTACTTTAGCTATACTAAAGATCTTACAGTTTGTAGTAAATGTCAGTCTACAAACACAGGCTTACTACAAAATTGTCCCACATGCGGATCAGACAGTGTTAAATGGTGGAGTCGAATTACTGGTTATTATACTGATGTTACGGGTTGGAATGAAGGAAAACGTCAAGAATTAATGGATCGTTATAGAGTAACAATATAACTACATACACAACTTTTACTAACCAATAATAACATTTCATTTTATCGATTGAATTGTTATATGCGGGTTTTAATGTACAAGATCTACCTACACCAGTACTTCTTCTTGACTTGGAAAAATTTAATTGGAATATAGAGAAAATGTTTGCTTTCTCAAAAAAAGTTGGTGTAAACATACGTCCTCATGCTAAAACGTTCAAATCAGCTGCTATTTGTAACCGGCTCATAGAAGCAGGGGCAATTGGGATTATGACACAAAAGTTGAGTGAAGCAGATGTATTATTGAACAGTGGAATACTTTATGGAAATAAGAATATATTAATTAGTCAAGAACTTACAGACCCTAGCAAAATAGAATGTTTAGTTGGATATAATGTTGCTATGGAAGAGGGAAAAGTATTAACAAGTCTCGATGATTTACGTGAAGCTGAAATTATTAATAAAATAGCTGAACGTTGGGGTACAAAGCAGCATGTTATTATAGAAATGAGTCATGGACGTTGTGGAACACCACCAGGACAACCAACAGTTGATTTAGCTAAGAAGATCCAAAAAATGCCTAGTCTCGTTTTTAGAGGTATTTATGGTTATGAAAATCCTGTAAAACAAGAAGTAGCATTACAAAGGAATAAACAAACAGTAGATACAGCTAATATGATACGTGAAGCAGGTATTCCCGTAGAAATAGTAAGTGCTGGAAGTACAGCAACATATGAAGTTACTGGAACATACCCAGGGATAACCGAAATTGAACCGGGAAGCTTCGTTTTTGGGGTTGGCCCAGAAGGCTCAGGATACGGATGGAAGGCAGAAAATAACGTCTACTTCAAAAATAGTTTAAGTGTTCTTACTTCGATTATTAGCACCACTCATGAAGATAGAGTAGTAACTGACGCTGGTTCAAAAGTTTTTGGTGCACCAAACACAGGTGTGGTTCCTCCAGTTTTAGCTTACATGAATAACGAAAGAATAGGCTTTGAAAGAGCAGGATTCAGTGAAGAACACTGTACATTACAATTTAAGGAAGGTAGTGAAGAACGTAAAAAACTTCATTGGGGACAAAAAATTTCTTTAACACCAAACCATTGCTGTACTACAGTTAACCAACACGAAAAAATATTTGTAATAAAAAACAACAAAGTAGTCACAGTGTGGCCAATCACTGCTCGCGGAATGTATCTATAATAGCATTAATATCTAAATCAAACAATTTTAATTAGGAAACAAAATGAATCCTTATGGTAGTATAACGTTTTTCTATTATAATGACTTGAAGAAAGCAAATGAATTTTATCAAAATAAGTTACAGTTTACTAAAGTTATTGATGTTGATTTTGCCCAAGTCTATAAAATTTGTGAAGGAGTACATGTTGGACTCGTAGATGGTCAAAGGGGAAGTATTAGACCATCAATCGATAAACCAGTAATGTTGAGTCTCTTTGTACAAGATTTAAATGAATGGTATAAAAGAATCAAGGAAAAAGGAGTAGAAATTTCTAAACCGGTTGAACCTCCTTATTTGAAAATACGTGTTTCAATGTTTAAAGATCCAGAGGGGTATATTATAGAATTATTAGAATGGATAATGAAGCCTTACGGTAAATAAAACTATATAAACGAATCCTTTTTTTGGTCAAAATCTATTTTTAAGTATGCAACTCTCAGGCAAATATATTTTCAAATATTTAATCACTTTATTTGCCACAACATATTTTTTTTATATTATCCCCAGTAGCTGGATTGAACAATTGACAGCGGGGTCTTCGGTTTTTTTATTACGCTTTTTTAATTTTAATTCTAATTGGTTATTTGAAGAGGGTATTACTTATTTAACATTAGAGGGACAACGTATGGTTTCCGTTATAATTATTCGTGAATGCACAGCACTAAATGTAATAGGAATAATGATTGGTTTAATTTTACCTTTAAAAGTTGGTTTATATCAAAAAACTAAGGGTATGGTTTTTTCAGTAGTAACATTATTTTTATTAAATATTCCTAGAATCGTCTTAACTTTATATTTGACAGCTTATGATGTTGCTCCTTTTACCTTATTAGACAATCGCAATCTTGAAACGTTTCATTATCCGATTAGCTTTCTATTTGGTGTAATAGGCGTAATCTTTGTTACACTATCGTTAAATCGATGGATTATTCCCGAACTTGGTGAAACTTTGATTGATTTTGTGAATTATTTTCAGATAAAATTATGTAATTATAACACTTCATAGAAAGTTCAAAAATAAATTTACTATTTAAATAATTCATCAGTAATATACAATTCAGAATTATTATTTGAGATCGGTGTTAAAAATAATACAAACTCAATACACGTGATGCAGAACTGATTTATTCATACCTATGTAATATTGATCTGACATGAATAAGGAAATTCAGGGGATCCTCTTTGATTTTGGGGGAACATTATATGACTATTATCCAGCGAATTCTGTCATTTGGTCACGTATAGCAAAAAGACTAGGCGCAGAAATCCCACCAGATGATCCACGTATTTGGATAGGGATGCGAAAACAATCTATTGAAGCTACTAAGCGAGCCAAGCCCTTTTCTACGCTGTCACGCGAAGAGATACACACATTGAATCTTCATGTCCTCGCTGCTATGGGTATTGACGAAAAAGGAACAATTGAAATAATTAGTGAGGAATTTAATAAAAGAGGACACGGATATCGGATCAATCCTGAAAGTAAAGAAACACTTGAAAAAATTTACTCAATTGGCCTAAAAATTGGCCTAGTATCTAATTGTCCTTCAAAATTTGGGAAACCTCGACGAATGATCATCGAAGAAGATGGAATATCACATTATTTTTGTGCAATAATTCTCTCGGGTGAAGTAGGATATGAAAAACCTGAAAAAGAGATTTTTAATATTGCATTAGACTCGCTTGGACTACATGACGCTTCAAAGGTCATGATCGTCGGGGATTCTCTTTTAGCTGACGTAATAGGTGCACAAAATGCTGGGTTAATTCCTGTTCTCTATGACCCATTGGGCTTTCACTCCGGAGAGAATGTTATTACGATCCAAAAATTATCAGAAATATTCAGGTATCTGAAGTAATGTAGATTTGGATTTAGGGATTAAATGTTGAACCCTTTTTTAGATAAAATTATAAAGAATATTTTAGGTTTTAATTAATGAAAAGACATTAAGTCTTTTTCTTGGAGGTCTTTTTGTCTGGTTGGAGAGTTATACTAATAACTGAGACGTTTCTTGTGCCGCCTGTATCTCCGGGAAGTTCTTCTGTTCCTATTTCGATTATAGGTTTACTTACTCCAGAGAGGAATTTGTTTCTGCATATCTCAGCGACGTCTACAGCACTACTTATTGCTTGACCTCGTGCTTTCAAAACAACTCCTTCTCCACCATTAGTATTGTATGCGGTTAGTACTGCAAGTACATAATTCATGGCTGGTTTGTTACCGATGTAAATGATGCTTTCTTCACTCATAAAGTATCATTTTAGTTTTACCTATTAGATATAAAAATGTTCAGACAAAAAGAAGCAAAATAATAAAGAATATCTGAAAAACCCATTTAAACAAATGGTTTTAATCAAGTTTTTCGTAAGGTTAACATGCTTAATTAATAATAATAAAATAGTGATGAGTATGTTTCAGAGAATAACAACATATTTTGAAGAAGGCGGAAATGAAAATACAGAGGAAACAATTAATGCAACTATTAAGGCATTAAAAGAATTAGAGATTAAGAAAGTTGTAGTAGCAAGTACAAGTGGTGATTCTGGTGTTAAAGTCGCTGAATCTTTAAAAAATTTTGATATAAAAGTAATAGTGGTTGGTCATCAATATGGTTTCACAACCCCTCCTCAGAAATTCAAAACTGAAAATTTAAAACGTTTAAAAGAATTGGGGGCTGAAGTATATCTTGGTTCAGATGTCTTAACTAATAGTATAAGACAAAGAGAACGTCTTGGTCATAGTAGCTTGAGTATAATAACTCAAATTTTATCTACTTTAAAATTAAAAGTTAACATTGAAATAGTATTAAAAGCAACTGACGCAGGTCTATTATCTCCTGGTGAAAGATGCGTTAGTTTAGCTGGAAGCCATTCTGGTTTAGATACTTCAGTAGTTTTTGATGCAAACCAAACAGCAAACATACTAGAAATTAAAATGAGAGAAATCATTGCTATACCTATTACTAGAGAAAAAGCGAATGCAACATATATGCAAAACAGAAAATAATAATAAAATCACTAAAATAAGTGATGTCAGAATAAACAAGAAATCAATTTTTTAAAAATTTTAAGTTAAAAGTTTTATTCAGTAAGAATATAAATAGATTATGTTAATTGAAGAGAAGTTAATTCAACTCGGATTAAAACTACCAGAACCGCCCGACCCAAAAGGTAACTATGTTGGTACAAAATTTGCAGGAAACACTGCTTATAGTTGTGGTCAAGGACCTTTTTCAACTACTAAAAGGGGTTTAATAGGAAGAGATCTTACACTAGATGAAGGCTATAAAGCAGCTCAAGAAACTTGTTTAAATTGTCTTGCTCAACTAAAGAAGCATTTAGGTAGTTTAGATCGAATCAAGCAAATTCTTCATGTAGTTGGCTATATCAATAGTGCAGAAGGTTTTATGGATCAACCAAAAGTATTGAATGGGTACACTGATCTTTTAGTTAAATTATATGGAGATCCTGAAGGAAAACCAGCAAGAGCAGCGATACCTGTTCATCATCCAGGTTGGATAGCTGTAGAAGCTTATATGGTCGTTGAATTGGTTAATTGAAAAATTTATTAATATTAAATATTTTTTAAAATGTGTTAAAATATGAGATGATTAATCCGCTCTTTAATTAAACCTATTTCACAAAGATATAGGGGATATAGTCCAATAATGGGTAGTTTTTTAAATGATTTGAACAAAATAGAAGAATACTTATAACAAAGAAATATTTCTGAAGCAAAGGTCTCAACTTCTAATCTCTAAAATTTATTGAATCAATATAGAGAACATATATTTGATTTATTAAACAAATTCGATAAAATAAAATAGAAATAGATGAATTGATATAAAATTTTTTTATCTTCTCTGCATGCCATTAGCAATCATTAACAAAGCTATAACAATTAGGAACAATGGCCATAACTTATCCCATGATAACCACGGATATACATCACCTAATAAGGAAGCGACTCCAATTAATAAAATGAATACACCAATAATTATTGTCCAAGTAGTACCTGATCTTCCACCGAAACAAACATCATTTTGATCATATCTCCTTGTTTGACGATAAGATTGTGGAGTTAATGAGGCTCCACAGTTACTACAATTTAATGCATCATCAGGATTTTCTTTTCCACATTTTGTACAGTATACCATTTCGTATCATATGGTATGAATTAACATCTCTTATGAAAAGATTACTACTTTAATCATCTTTAATAAAAGACTCTGCACATTTTAAACCACAATTGGTACATATTTTTATATGTTCTTCATTAGAAAGGATTATTCTTGTTAATATAAGAAAAACGGTTAAAGCTAGAAAATAAGCTTCAACAAATACATTGCTTAATAAAACTTCAGTACCTAATAACGTTAGAAAAGCACCGATCACAAAACCAACATTCAAGAAAAAATGTAAAAAAGGATTATCGCTATCGATTTGATATTGAAGTAGGCCAAACAATATTAAAAAAGAACCTAATAAAGGGTATATAAATCCAGACTCTATGTTGAATTTTTTTATTATTAAAAACAAACTTAAAATTATTGAAATTGTTCCACCAGTTGCTAAACCTAAACAACCAGCACAATATTTTTTCCCAATAATTTTTATGGTATGCGAAAAAAAATATTGACAGTTTGGATGATGACCTGAGTAATTTATATTACTTCTAATAATAACTCCTTTCGACAAAGAAGGATAAAATGCTAAAATAGTTCCAATCATGCAAATTAAGATAAAAATAATCCAAATTATTTGTCTTTCAAATAATGGACTAACTAAATATTTGTTATTAAACAACATTATCCAAAGAAGTAGTAATCCAGATATTGAGATAGCTAACGATTGTTTTCCTCTCAAATTACTTCATCTTCAAGATTTTTTCTTTAATTAGTCTAGTAAAATTAGGTACAATAAATGGTGTCTGGTGTTTATAGATTCTATATTCTTCACCAAAACGAACTTCAAGATGGGGTTCTTCTCGTAACTTTACTATTAATATGTTTAACATAACTATTGTTAATGGAATAATAATTGACATTGTTAATGATTGAAACATGATTCCCATACCACACGGCAGCATTGAATAACCTAAAATCATTGGATTACGAGTATAAGCATAAAGGCCTGTAGTCACTAACTTTTTTGATTGAGAATTACTCTGCAACTCTCCCCAAGGTAGCCCATAACCTAAGTTATACAATAAACGTGTTGATTTAAGTCCAATAAATAACCCTGAAAAAAAAATTAATGTACCAAATATTAAATTATAAGGAAAATTCGGAAATTTTGGTAATCTAAATAATTCATCTAAAAAAGAACCTAATGAAAAAGTGATTATTGGAGCAAAAACAAATATTAAAAGATAAAGAATTAGCGTACTTTTTTTAATTTTAGGTAATTCCATAGAATTTATACGCATATTCTTCAACCTAGAATAAATTCTGTAATCTTGTGATAATAGCTTGTTTAGCTAAGTATTGATAAGTACGACGTACATATAAGTTATCAGATGTAATTCCTCGGTATCTTCTTGACCAATTTCCGAAAAAATCATTATAACAGCGATGTAATTCCTCTTGAACTTCATTTCGAGAAAGTGTTTCTGTAGGCATTATAGCATGTATCATATCATAGTTTGCCCAATTTTTATCTTCAATCCAATTATTTTGTTTTGCTTTTTCAAATATTTCTGTGCCAGGATAGGGGGTTAGAACCATAAAAGTAGCTAAATCAGGATCTAACCAATCAGCATAATCTCTTAAAATTTGTATTGATTCTTTTGTATCTTTTCTATTTCCGATTATAAAAGTTCCTTGACTAAATATACCATTTTTTCTAAGTAATTCAACGGTTTCTTTTGCTACGGATTTATTAATACCAGTTCTTCTAAACGCTTTTAAAATATCAGTATCAGAAGTATCAAAACCTAATAACATCCATACATTACCAGATTTTCTTATTTTAGGTAACAATTCAGAGTTTTTAATTATATCATCGCACCTAGCTTGGCAGAACCATGATATTTCTAATCCTCTTTCAAGAATTAAATCACAAATTTTACTTGTTCTTTTATCTAAAGTAAAGTAATCGTCAGTAAACCAAAAAAATTTGCTACCAAACTGGGTATATATCTTTTCAATTTCGTCAACAATCCTTTCAGGTGATTTTTGTCTATGGGTCTGTTTCCAAAAAGGTGATTGAGTACAGTAAGTACAATTATAACTGCATCCTCTTGATCCCTCAATTATTGCAAATGGTACACTTTTATCAGCCATTAAAGAGAAATAATATCCATTCATATGTTTTTTAACAAAATGGTAACCAGGATAAGGTAAAGAGTTAAGATCAGGTATTAATGGTCTGTCAGGTGTACTAATAATTTCATTATTTAATCTATAAGTGATTCCTAAAACATCCTTTTTTTCTTTACCGTTTTTAATCATTTCAATAACTTCTTTTAAGGTCTCTTCTCCTTCACCACGAATAATATAATCAATTTCAGGATATGTTTCAAGACTTTCTTCAGGCAAAGCAGAGAAATGTTGTCCACCTACAATTGTGATTATTTTGGGATCAATTTTTTTTGCTATCTGTGCTACTCTAGCTGATAAATAGACATTACATGTTGAAAGCCCACTTGGAGCAATAACATCTGGTTTCTCTGATTTTATTTTATTTTCTAAATCAGTCCAATTAAAGCCTTCAGCTTGGCTATCAATAACTTTGATATCGACATCATTACATTTTTCTTCTAAATATGCAGCTAAAGTTAAAATTCCAAAAGGGGGAGGAATATATTGACCCATAACAAACCAAAAATCCTTTGGTGGTTCAATGAAAAGGACTCTCAATATTTTACACCTAATATACATTAATCAAGATATTTTCACACAATAAATGTTTCCAGATAACCTAAGTAGTTAATTGTAAATAATTTCACCATTTTTCGAAATAGTAGCTTTTGCATACCTTAGAGCCCAACAACTAATAACAACACCAACTGGTAAACTAGCAGGGTGTCTAGCAGTAAACTCAACATGTAAATCCAAAACAGTTGGACCTTCACCTAAACCCATCGCACCAATCTCAAGTTGATTCAATTTTGTTAAAAGTTCCTCCTCTATGGCAGCTATATTTGAATTACTATTTCTTTTTTTGAATGGTTTTAATAATGCTTTTTTTGCTAGTAACATACAAAGATCTTCACTACCACCAACACCGACACCAACAAAATATGGGGGACATCCTAAAGAACCTGCATCTGCAACTGCTTCTATAATAAATTTTTTCACACCAACAATGCCTAAACCAGGTTTAATCATTTTATGCACAGATACATTACTACTTCCTCCCCCTTTAGGCATAACAATAATCTCTAATTTATCTCCGGATACTAGCTCTAAATAAATTATGGGAATATTTCCATCTTCACTAGTATTATCACCCGTATTACCTTTGAATATGTCTACAGAGTTCGGTCGAAGAGGAATTTTTTCAGTCGCTCTTCTTGTAGCTGTTCTAAGGATTTTTTTAAGGTTAGAACGAATCGGAAAATCGTCGCCTAAAGTTATAATATATGATATTACACCAGTATCTTGGCAAATAGGGCATTCAGATTTTTTTGCTAGTTCGGAATTTGTTATCATACTTCTTAATTGTGCTTGACCAACTGCTCCATTTGTTGTAGTCAATATTTTTTTTAATTCTTCTAAGAATTCCGTAGGTAGTTCAGTAACTGATTTTTTTAATAATTCAACAGCCGTATCTTCAACTATTTTTTCAAGGTTAATCATTTCATTTCACTGATCAGTTTTTCTTTTTTATTGTTTACATTACTCAGAATTTTTGCAGTAAGATTAGAACCATGTGAATCTATGGTGACAATCATTGGTCCAAAGTTTTCCACTTCATATACCCATAAACATTCAGGCATCCCCAATTCGTCCAACCAATAATAATTTTTAACTTTTTTTATTCCCTGAGCTGCTAATAATGCGGCACCACCTGTAAAAGAACCATAAATACAACCAAATTTTCGACACGCATTAACTGTACGTTCACCCATACCGCCTTTCCCTATAAGTACTGAAGGACGATAATATTCAATAAAAAGATCTTCAAACATCTCCATTCTATCACTAGTTGTTGGACCAGCAGCTACAACTTTCCATTCATTTTCTGTTTTCTTCATTATTGGTCCACAATGAAAAATTGCTAATCCTTTAAATTCGATTGGTGACCTATTTCCTGATTCGTATAGTTCAATTGCTTTTTTATGAGCTTCATCACGAGCCGTTACAATTGTTCCAGAAATAAAAAAAACATCACCAATTTCGAGTTTCCTTACTTCAAATTCAGGTATAGGAGTCATTAAATGATATTCCATGTTTTAATCGTCAGAAATATAATTATACTTTAAGATTATGAGTTTTCTTATTAGAAAAGAAATTAAATTAATGGGATAACTGTTTTAAATCATTAATTGTCTATAAAGTCTACATAATTTTTAAGGATTTTTAATTATTTATTTTAGTTGAACAACGTTAGAATATAATAAAGTTAATTGCTTACTCTTATTCTAATGAAAAAATATAAAATCTTGTAGTTAAAGGGGGTATAAGATGTCTTCTGAAAACTCGGGGCAAATCCTTAAAATAAATGCGGAAAATAAAGAATTTAAAGAAAAAATTCAAGATTTAAGCGGAGAAAAAATTGACCTATGTTTCCAGTGTGGAGCATGTAGTTCAGGATGTCCAATGGTACAAGAGATGGATTATTTACCATCAAAAATTATTAGAATGTCTCAATTAGGTTTAAAAGAAGTTTTATCAAGTAAAACTATTTGGGTCTGTACAACTTGCTTTAATTGTGAAGTTAGATGCCCAAGAGGAATAGACATAGCAAATGTAATGGAAGCTATTCGTCAGGTGGTTTTAAGACAAAAGTTTGACAAAGTTAACATCGATATGCTTACACCAGAGGAACTTAGAGAACTCCCCCAAATTGCTATAGTCAGTAATCTTAGGAAACTTACAGCGTGATGTACTATGAGGTTAGCATATTATCCAGGATGTACACTTAAAACAACTGCAAAAAGTTTTGATATCTCAACATTAGAAAGCTCTAAAACATTAGGTATTGATCTGATTGAACCTGAGAGGTGGAATTGCTGTGGAACAGTTCATGCCCTCTCTAAAGATGATGTTATGCACCATTTGGCACCAATCCGTAATTTACTCAGGATAGAAGAAATGAAAAAGACAGGTATTGTTGAAGAGAGTAAAGTAATAACTGTTTGTGCAATGTGTTACAATACCCTGAAAAGAGCTAATCTAGTTTTTAATTCTGATTCCGATAAAGTAAAAAAAATTAATGAAAACATGGAAAACGAATCTTCAGTTTATAACGGATCTGTACAAGTGGAGCATTTATTGGAAACAATAAAACATCAAGGATGGGATAACCTTAGAAATAAGGTCAAAATTCCATTAAAAGATCTTAAAGTTGCACCATATTATGGATGCTTATTATTAAGACCAAGAGGTCTAGGCATAGATAATGCCGATAAACCATCAATAATGGAAGATATGATAAGAGCATTGGGTGCTGAACCCATAGACTTTGCTTATAAACAAAAATGTTGTGGAAGTTATCATACAGTATTTATGAAAGAAAGGGTAGCTGATTTAAGTTATAAAATATTAAATCAAGCAAAAATTGCTGGCGCAGAAATAATAGTTACTGCTTGTCCTCTATGTGAATTTAATTTAAGTCATCGGCAAACAGAAATTATTAAAAATAGAAGTGAGTTTAAAGAATTCCCAGTTATATACTTCACCCAATTAATAGCTTTAGCATTAGGGCTAAAAGAGGATTCAATGGTTTTTGGGGAAAATAAAACTGACCCAAGACCTCTCTTCAAGTATAAGGGTTTTTTAAAGGAGATATAAAAATGTCAAAAAACAACAACGATTTTGTTACCATCTATGTAATGGGAAAAAAACAGAAAGTTCCAGCAGACCTCACAATAATGAAAGCAATGGAATATGCAGGTCATCAATTTATTAGAGGATCAGGTTGTAGAGGAGGCTTCTGTGGAGCATGTGCAACAGTATATAGAATGAGGGGAAGTTACAAACTTCAAGGAGCCCTAGCTTGTCAGAAACAAGTTGAAGAGGGAATGATTATTGCTCAGATTCCTTTTAGTCCATCTGAAAAAATTACTTATAAATTAAATGAAATTAAAGCAAATGCAAATACTTTCCTAGAATATTTCCCTGAAATTGCTCGATGTTTGTCATGCAATACTTGTACAAAAGCATGTCCTCAAGATATTATGGTAATGGATTATGTACAAGCAGCTCTTCGAGGCGACATCAAATTAGCTGCAAAGTTAAGTTTTGATTGTTTAGGATGTGGCTTATGTGCAATGAGGTGCCCTGCAGAGATTGTGCCTTATAATATTGGGCAATTAGCTAGAAGACTTGAATCAAAATATATTGAAGGACCAACAGAGCAAGTGCTTTCAAGATGTGAAGAAATTAAAGAAGGAAAATATGACAAAGAAATTGAATCTCTCAAAAATGCTGACAAAGAGACTTTAATTAAACTCTATAATTCAAGGGAGATGAAAAATGAATGAGTGATTTTAAAAGTGGTTATCCTGAATATATGCAAGAAAGCCTAAAAAAAGTATCAGAAACAAGATCTAGTAGATTTGGTAAAGAATTTACTCCAATGACTGCAGAACAACGTATACAAATACTAGAAAAATTTCATCCAGATTGGAAACCTCAAATGAAACGAGGTTTAAAAATTGGGCCAAGTAAGGGTATGTTGATACCTCATGAGGTAGCTGACATTATTGAATCTCATTCAATGATAAAACATGATGAAATTGATCTAACTAAAATCGATTATGATTTAGATGTTTTAATTATTGGGGGAGGAGGGGCAGGTCTAAGTGCTGGCATATTAGCAAAAGAGTCAGGTATACCAGCTGATAAAATTCTACTTGTTCAAAAACTGAGACTAGGGGACGCAAACAGTAAAATGGCTCAAGGCGGAATTCAAGCTGCAGACACCTCAATAGATAACCCTGCAATTCATTACCTTGATGTAATTGGGGGAGGACACTATGCAAATAAACCTGACCTTGTTGAAGCTTTAGTAAAAGACGCTCCGGATGTAATAAAATGGCATGAATCTCTAGGAGTTATGTATGATAAAAATCCTGATGGTACAATGTTAGAGATTGCGGGAGGAGGAACAAGCAGGAACAGAATGCACAGTTGCAAAGATTATACAGGGCTTGAACTCACTCGTGTGGTTCTTGATGAATTTATTAATAAAGAAATAGGATACACAGAATTCACAAGTGCTGTAGAATTATTAATGGATGATAAAGAACAGGTTGCTGGAGCTGTATTATACGATTTAGAGACAAAAGAATATCATATCGCTAGATCAAAAAGCACAATTTTAGCTACAGGAGGTTTCGGTAGATTACACATCCAAGGATTTGCCACAACTAATCATTATGGTGCAACTGGTGATGGTATAGTTATGGCGTATCGTACAGGCGCAATTTTAAGGGATTTGGATTCGACCCAATATCATCCTACAGGCGCAGCTTTTCCAGAACAAATTGTTGGACAACTAGCAACAGAAAAATTACGTGGTAGAGGAGCACAACCAGTTAACAAATATGGAGAACTTTTTGTATACCATTTAGAACCAAGAGACATCGAGTCAAGTAGCTATATTCGAGAATGTTATGAAAGAGATAACGGAATAGTTACTCCGACAGGAATGAAAGCAGTTTGGCTTGATACACCCATGATAGAAAAAGTAAATGGATCTGGAACAATAGAAAGAGAGTTTGCTGCAATGTTCCGAAATTTTAACAGATGGGGAATAGATATTAGAAAAGAACCCATGCTTGTCTTTCCAACACTTCATTACCAGAACGGTGGAGTAGAAATAAACGCAAACACGGAAACAAATATTGCTGGGCTTCTTTGTGCGGGTGAAGTCTGCGGAGGAGTACATGGGAAAAACCGTTTAATGGGAAATAGTCAACTCGAAATCTATGTTTTTGGGCGTAGAGCGGGAAGAGCTGCTGCTAAAAGAGCTTCAAAAACCAATTTGGGTGAACTGAATCTTAACCATGTTAAAAGATATGATAAATGGCTTGAAGAAGCAGGTATAATTACTGAAAGAAAAAGTCCAATAATATTACCTGAATATCGTGGCGAAAAAACACTGAGTCACCAGTTAAAAATTATGTAGGGATTAAAATGTCTTACAGCCCTAAAATCGGAGTTTGGTTATGTGAATGTGGCGGAAATATAGGTGATGTAGTAGACACTCAAAAAGTAATGGATGAGATAAAAAATCAAGTTCAATTTGTAAAACGTGAACGATACTTATGTAGTAAACCAAGTATAGACACAATTAAAGAGATAATCAAAAACGAGAAACTAGAAAGAATAGTTTTAGCTTGTTGTACTCCAAAAATGCATAGAGAAACTTTTTTAAAAAATGTGATAGAAGAAGGAATAAACCCAGCGTTTCTCGAAATAGTAAATGTTCGTGAACAATGTAGCTGGGTTCATAAAAAAGATCCTGAAGGAGCTACTTTGAAAAGTCTGGATCTTATAAAAGGAGCTATATCTCGAATTAAGGAATCAAAAGAGTTACACACAAAACAAATGCATGTCACACAAGAAGTACTAGTCATTGGAGGAGGAGTTGCAGGTATTACAACTAGTCTAAGGTTAAGTGAATATGGGCTGAAAGTTCATTTAATTGAAAAAAGTCCAAGCATTGGGGGGCATATGATCCAATACCCCAAAGTGTTCCCAACTCTAGACTGCAGTCAATGCATTTTGACACCAAAAATGGCTAGTATAGCTCAGAGCAGTAATATCAATCTCAAAACATATTCTGAAGTAAAAGAAGTTACCGGGTCACCGGGTAATTTTAATGTAAAAATTTGGGTTAAACCAAGAGGTGTAGATGTCGAAAAATGTATAGGATGTGGGGAATGTAGTAGAGTCTGTCCTGTAGAAGCTCCTTCGGAATATGATGAAAGAATTGGAAAAAGGAAAGCAGCCTACATTCCTTTTCCTCAAAGCGTACCTAGCGTTTATACAATTGATTTTGATAATTGTGTCAGATGTGGTCTTTGTGCAGCGAATTGCCCTCGAGAAGCAATTGACCTCAATGATGAAGGGAAAATTGAGGAATTAAATGTTGGTGCAATAGTCTTAGCAACAGGTTTTGAATTATTTGATTTAACAAATTTAGTCAATTATGGTTATGGAAGATATCCTAATGTAATTACTAGTCTAGAAATGGAACGTATACTAGATGTTAATGGCCCAACAGGAAGCCAGTTGATTGTTCCTAAGACAGGTAGACAAGTTAAAAGTGTTGTATATGTTTTATGTGCTGGAAGTAGGGACACAGAGGTTGGTCAACCATACTGTAGTAGAGTCTGTTGTCTTTACAGCATGAAGCAAGCTCAACTATTAAGAGATAGAGGAGTTGATGTCTGGATAAATTATATCGATATACGTTCTCCAGGACGAAGATACGAAGAATTTTATCGTTTAACGCAAGAAAAAGGTGTAAATTTTGTTAAAGGAAAAGTAACAGAAATTGAACCAAATGGAGAACAAGTATTAGTAAGATCAGAGGAAATGATGTTAAATAAAATGATGGAAAATGTTGTTGACTTAGTAGTTCTTTCACCACCAATCATTAGTTCAGAAGATACAGCTAAGCTATCTGAAATGCTTAAAGTACCAATAGATGAAGACAAGTTCGTTTTAGAAAAACATCCTAAACTTGATCCAGTGGCTACTAAAAGAGACGGTGTATTTGCAGCTGGTGCAGTTATTGGACCCAAAGACATTCAGTCAACAACTGCAGAAGCAGAAGGAGCTGCCATGAAAGTAGTTAATTTTCTAGGTATGGCAAGAATAATTGAAGCAAATAAGGCATATTTAGCTAGAAATGAACTATGCGATGGGTGTGGTAAATGTAAAAAAATATGCCCAGAATCAGCAATTACAATTGTTGAGGATAAACCGGTTTTTAATGAGATTACCTGTTCTGGTTGTGGGGCATGTATACCTGAATGCCCACAAAACGCTCTTGATCAAGAAGGTTTAACTGACATCCAAATTCAAACCCAAATTAAAGGCATATTAAATGATACGAAAGCACCACTAAAAATAATTGCATTTGTCGAAAAAGAAGTTGTTTACACTGCAATTGATTTAGCAGGACTAGCCAGATTAAGTTATGCTAGTAGTATAAGAATAATTCCTATGCCTTCTTTAGCTAGAATCAAATTAGAGCATATACTCTATGCTTTTTCTTATGGTGCAGATGGTGTAATGATGTTAGAAGCTCCTATACATGAAGGCCCATATGGGAATGCTCATAAAATTTCAGAGGAAAGAGCTGAAGAATATAAATGGGCTTTAGAAGATTATGAGATAGATAGTAGTAGATTATGGTATAGTAGAGTATATGTTCCTGATTGGAGAAAACTAGAACGAATTTTTAACACGTTTCATGAAATGGTAGAATCGGAAGACCCAATCGAAGGAAACCAAAGAGGAAAAATACTAAAAAATTTATTAAAAATAAAAGATTAACGAAATAAAATTTTTTATTTAAAAATTAACCCCATAACAACTATTATATGTTCAAAAATTTTAGAGAAATACATGAGTAACTCCGTAGAAGAAGAATTATTGAAAAAGGCTCAAAAATGGAGTTCAGTAGCTTCTCCTCTTCATAAATTTTATTCAGGAAAAGTTGAAGTAATGCCCAAATGCATTATTAATAGTCTAAATGATTTTAATATTTGGTATACTCCTGGAGTAGCTCAAGTTTGTCAGGAGATTGAAAAAGATAAAGAAAAAGCATATGATTACACAAGTAAATGGAATTATGTTGCAGTAGTGAGTGACGGAACACGTGTACTTGGTCTTGGAGATATAGGCTCCCATGGTAGTTTACCTGTGATGGAGGGTAAAGCACTTTTATTCAAATACTTAGGAGGGGTTGATGCTTTTCCTATTTGTTTAGGTACAAAAAATCCTGATGAAATAATTCAAGCAGTAAAATGGATCGAACCAAGTTTTGGCGGAATAAATCTAGAAGATCTTTCAAGCCCAAAATGTTTCTACATATTGGACAATCTTAGAAAAGAGATGCCTATACCAGTTTGGCATGATGATCAGCAAGGTACAGCTGCAGTAATTCTTGCAGGTGCAATTAACGCACTTAAATTGGTGGGTAAAAAACTAAAAGAGGCTCGTTTTACTATTGTAGGTGCGGGAGCTGCAAATACTCGTACTTTTTATGTTTTACAAGCAGCAGGTGTTGATACAAAAAATATTATGATAACTGACAGTTCTGGGATTTTGAGTTATACAAGAGACGATTTGAAGGGAAGTTATAAATGGGATTTGGCTTTAAAATCGAATCCTGAGGGATTAGAAGGAGATATTAGAGACGCTGTTAAAGGAAGCGATATTCTAATTGCTGCAAGCCGATCAGGCCCTAACACAATATTGAAAGAGGATCTAAAGGAAATGGCATCAAATGCTATAGTTTTTGCTTGTGCAAATCCAATTCCAGAAATATGGCCATGGGAAGCAAAGAAAGCAGGGATTAGAGTGTTTGCTACGGGTCGAAGCGACTTTCCTAATCAAGTAAATAATAGTCTTGTATTTCCAGCTATATTTAGAGGAGCATTGGATGTAAGAGCCAAAACGATAAGCGATGAAATGTGTATATCTTCAGCCATAGCTTTAGCAAAATATGCAGAAGATAAAGGGTTACATGAGGAGTATATTATACCAAAAATGGATGAGTGGGAAATATATCCTATCCAAGCTACTGAAACAGGATTGACAGCCATTAATCAAGGTTTATCAAGAAGAAAATTATCTAGAGAAGAATTATTTAATAATTCACAAAATATTATAAAAAGAACTCAAGACATAGTTAAACTTTTAATAAAAAACGAATTTATCAAACCTCTTCCTTCAATTTAATAAGAGTTTATTCAGTTACTACAATATCAAATAAAAATATCATTAATTCAATAATTAGTCTCTAAGAATCTAAAACTAGATATACTACAATTTCACGGATAGTGTAAAATAAACTTGGAGAAGAAAAATTGATTCAAATAAAAACAAAATATGAGGTTAAAAGAAATACTAGAAAATTTTTAAACACTAAAAACAGTTTGGATTAATACAATAATATTAGCTATGAGGTCATCTAATGAAACCTGTCCTAGTTATTGGCGGTGGCATCACTGGTATCCAGACTTCTTTGGATCTAGCAAATAGAGGAATTAAAGTTCACCTTATAGAAAAAACATCAAGTATAGGAGGAGTAATGTCCCAACTTGATAAAACTTTTCCTACAAACGATTGCTCAATGTGTATTCTAGCTCCCAAAATGATCGAGTGTTCCCGAAATGAAAACATAAAGATTCACACTATGAGTGAAGTCATTGAAATAAAAGGGGAAGCAGGGGATTTTAAAGTAAAAATAATCGAACACCCTAGGTCTGTTGATGTCGAGAAATGCACTGGTTGCGGTATTTGTTCAGAGAAATGCCCCATTAAAGTAAGAAGCGAGTATCAATCTGGAACAGGTTATCGTAAAGCAATATATTTACCATTTCCACAAGCTGTTCCACTTATCGCAACTATTGATAGAACTAATTGTTTATGGTTTAGTAAAGAGATTTGTCGAATATGTGAAAAATTTTGTCCATCTAAGGCAATTAATTATGATCAAGTAGAAACTATCTCTGAAATTGAAGTTGCTAGTATTGTTTTAGCACAAGGAGCTGAAGCTTTTAATCCAGAGGTATTAACTGAGTATGGTTATGGGGTTTATCCCAACGTAGTAACTTCTTTGGAATTTGAACGCATTATGAGTGCAACTGGTCCTTTTAATGGTCAAATCTTACGTTCAAGTGATAAAATTAAACCAAAAAAAATTGCTTTTTTACAATGTATTGGTAGCAGAGATAGTAGAGTAGGGAATTCGTATTGCAGTAGTGTTTGTTGTATGTATGCAATTAAAGAAGCAGTTATAGCTCAAGAACATGATCCTAATTTAGATACCACAATTTTCTTTATTGATATTAGGGCATTTGGTAAAGAATTTGAAGACTATTACACTCAAGCTGAAAAGGGAAATAAAATTAGATTTATAAGAAGTAGAATATCAAGTATCGAAGAAATTCCAGAAACAAAAAATCTTGAAATATCATATGAATCAAATGGAGAAATTAAGAAAGAAATTTTTGATATGATAATTTTAAGCGTAGGTTTAGAACCTCCTAAAGAATTGAATAATTTTTCACTATCTATTGATTTAAAGTTAAATAAATATGGATTTGTACAAACAGAGAATTTTTCGCCAGTCGATACTTCATTACCAGGAATATATGTTGCTGGTGTTTTAAGCGGACCAAAAGATATTCCAGATAGTATTTCTCAAGCATCAGCAGCAGCTGTAAGAGCTGCAAGTAATTTAAGGATAGAATATGAAGAAACTAATTATTCAATTTATCAAGAAAAAAATGTTGAAGATAAAATTCCTAGAATAGGTGTATTTGTTTGTCATTGTGGTACAAATATTGGTAGCGTTGTAGATGTCCCTAGTGTCGTTGAATATGTAAAAAATCTTCCAAATGTTATATACGCTGAAGAAAATTTATTCACATGCAGCCAAGACACGCAGAAAAAGATAATTCATTTAATTAAAGAACATGAACTGAACAGAATTGTAGTAGCAAGTTGTTCACCAAGAACTCATGAAGCTCTTTTCCAAGCTACTTTACAGGAAGCAGGGTTAAATCCATATTTATTTGAAATGGCGAATATCCGAGATCAATGTAGCTGGGTACACATGCATGAACATGAGAAAGCCACTCAGAAAGCTAAAGATCTTGTAAGAATGGCAATATCTAAAGCTAGGTTATTAAAACCGTTAACAAAACCTGTAACAAATGTAACACAATCTGCTTTAGTAATTGGTGGAGGCATTAGTGGTATTACTGCTGCTCTGGAGATTGCTGACCAAGGTTATTTAGTCCATTTAGTAGAAAAAGAAGGTGAATTGGGCGGTAATTTTAAGAAAATAAAATATCTGCCTTCAGGTGATGATCCTGAAAAGTTCCTGAAAAATTTAAAATCACAAGTTAGTGAAAATAAAAATATAATAACGCATCTTAATTCAAAAATTAATAGTATTTTCGGTTATTTAGGAAATTTTGAATCTGTAATCAGTAAAGATAAAGAAACAACCCGGATAAAACATGGCGTAGTTATTGTAGCAACGGGTGGTCTAGAATATAAACCCAAAGAATATCTATATGGTACCCCAGGTATTATAACCCAATTAGAATTTGAAGAATTATTAAGCAAAAGCTACAAACCAGAAAGCATTGTAATGATACAATGTGTGGGTAGCCGGTGTGAAGAACGTAGTTATTGTAGTCGTATATGTTGTACAGGTGCAATAAGTAATGCTTTAAAAGCTAAGGAATTAAATCCTGATTCTGAAATATTTATTTTATTTAAAGATATTAGAACCTATGGCTTCAAAGAAGATTATTATAGAGAAGCTGCAGAAAAGGGAATAATTTTCATTAGATATGATGACGAAAATAAACCAGAAGTAAGTAATGATGGTAAAATAAAAATTAATGTTTTAGATCCTGTACTTAAACAAAAACTAGTTATAAACCCTGAAGTATTAGTTTTAAGCTCAGCAATTATACCACAAGAAGATTCAAAAGAATTATCAGGGATTTTAAAAGTGCCACTTAGTAAAGATGGCTTCTTTTTAGAAGCTCACATGAAGTTAAGGCCTCTTGATTTCGCTACTGAAGGAATATTTTTGTGTGGCCTTGCCCATGCACCAAAAACAATTGATGAATGTATTAGTCAAGCTCTTGGTGCTGCAGCTCGCTCCATAACAATTCTAAGTAAAAAAGAAATTGAAACTGAAGGAGTCATAGCGATAGTAGATGAAAAAATTTGTTGTGGATGTCAATTATGTCTAAATGTCTGTGAATATAATGCAATTGAGATTAGAAATATAGAGGGTAAAATGCGAAGCCATATTATTCCTGAAATTTGTAAAGGATGTGGAGTATGTGCTGCAACATGCCCGAGTGGAGCTATTACAATTGGGCATTTCACCGATGATGAGATTTTAAGTCAAATAAAAAATGCTTTCAAAGAGGTAATTGCATGACGGATTTTGAGCCAAAAATTATTGGTTTTTTATGCAATTGGTGTAGTTACGCTGGAGCAGATCTTGCAGGAGTAAGTAGGTTTCAATATCCACCAAATATGAGACAAATCAGAGTAATGTGTAGTGGACGAATTCATCCAAGTTTTATCCTTCAAGCTTTCAAAGAAGGAGCAGATGGAGTGCTTGTTGCTGGTTGCCATACACCAAACGATTGCCATTATATTTCTGGAAATTTTAAAACAGAACGCCGTGTAGCTATTCTAAAAAAATTATTAGAACAATTAGGCTTAGAACCAGAAAGGCTTAGACTTGAATGGATTAGCGCGTCTGAAGGCGAAAAATTTTCCAAAACAGTATTAGAAATGACTAATGAGCTCCGAAAACTTGGACCAAGCCCAATCAAAGAGGAGTAAAAATGACTGAAATAATTTTTAATGAAGATACAAAACGTTTCAGAGATAGTATCCTAAAAATTGGTGGGGCTGAAAGGCTCATGTTATGTTATCAGTGTGGTACATGCACTAATGATTGCCCGGTAGCCAAACGTATTGAAGAGTTCCGTCCCAGAAATATTGCTAGATTAGCTATGTTTGGCCAGAAACAACAATTGTTTTCAAGCGATCTTTTGTGGCTTTGTGCAGGATGTTATACATGTTATGAACACTGTCCCCAAAAAGTACATGTTTCTGAGATAATATCAGCACTAAGAAGATTAGCATTTATTGAAGGAAAAATACATCCAACAATAAAATCTCTGTTAACAGCATTATCGCGTTATGGTTATATTATGGAAATAGGAGAATTTGAAAATGAACTTAGAGAAGAAGAAAATTTACCACCAGCACCTGAACCTGCAATTAATGAAATCTCAACAATAATGGAAAAAACTGGAACATTAAAAAAAGTTGGAGGGAACTAATTTTCTAAAGTATGCGTTTTTTGTAGGATGCACAACTCTTGGTCGTCTCCCTGGATACGAAAAATCTACTCGTAAACTTGCTGCAACACTTGGAATAGAATTGGTTGACATGCCTAATTCAAGTTGTTGTGGTACAACATATATGGAAGGAGTCGATGAATTAACTGCTTTAAGTTTAGCAGCAAGAAACATATGCATTGCAGAGGATATGGGCTTAAACATTTTAACAATATGTAATGGATGTACTGAAACTTTAACAAAAACTAATAAAATATTAAAAGAAAATCCTGAAAAATTAAAAAAAGTAAATGAAATACTTAAAGATACAGGAAGAGAATTTAAAGGAACAGTTGAAATAAAGCATCTATTAAGAATTTTAAAAGAAGACTATGGTTTAGAAAATTTAAAGAAAGCTATTGTTAAACCCTACAAAAGTCTAAAGGTAAGCACCCATTATGGATGCCATTTACTGAGACCATCAGATGTCATGAGTTATGATGATCCCAATCAACCAACTTCAATGGATGAAATCATTGAAATAACAGGGGCAAAAAGCGTTCAATATCCCGGAAAAATGGATTGCTGTGGAGGCCCGATTATGGGAATAAGAGAAGACGTAACTTGGGCTATGGGACTAGAAAAGATTGAGGTTGTTAACAAATATGCCCAAGCACTGGTCACATCATGTCCCTTCTGTTTTATTTCCTATGAAAGAGCTCAATTGATGATTGACAACCAAAAAAAGTTACCAATTATACATCTCCCACAAATTTTGGGACTCAGCTTAGGTTTATCTGAAGAGGATATAGGATTAAGGGATAACAAAATAGATTCTTCTTTTTTAAAAAATAATTTGGAGGCTCGAAAATAAATAAATTAAACTTTGGTTTTTACTGGGCTGCAAGTTGTGGAGGATGCGAAATCGCAGTTTTAGATATAGATGAAAAAATTCTTGAAATATTGGAGATAGCGGATATTGTTTTCTGGCCAGTTGCCATGGATATCAAATATAAAGAAGTTGAAAATATGTTGGATGGTTACATTGATGTATGTTTCTTCAATGGAGCAATTCGAAATTCAGAACAAGAATATCTAGCAAAATTATTGAGAAGGAAATCAAAAATCTTGATCGCTTTCGGAGCTTGTGCACAGTTAGGAGGAATCCCAGGATTAGCAAACATATTTAGTGCAGAAGAAATCTTCGAAACAATATATCATAGCACTCCTTCAACCAACAATACTTTAAAAATTGAACCGAATGAATCAACAAAAATTGTCGAAGGCATATTAGAGCTACCAACATTTTATGATGAAGTTAAACCTCTCGATAAAATTGTGCAAGTTGATTATTATATTCCAGGATGTCCACCACCACCTAAATTGATTATTCAAGCAGTAGAAGCAATAAGATCGAATAAACTTCCTCCAAAAGGGAGTATTCTTGCACCAGAAATAGCGGTTTGTGATGAATGCCCTAGAAAAAAAGAAGATAAAAAAATTTCAGAGATTAAAAGGGTGTTAGATTTTGTACCAGATTCTGAAAAATGTCTTTTAGAACAGGGTATAATATGCATGGGACCAGCAACTAGGGGTGGATGCGATGCTAAATGTATTCAAGCAAACATGCCATGTACAGGATGTGGTGGACCTTGTCCAAACATAGAGGAGCAAGGAGCAGCAATGATTAGTGCTCTGAGTACGGTTTTAGGAATAGGAGAAGAAAAAGACGAAAATTATTCAGTTAATAATTTAATTTCGCAACTCAAGGATCCATTAGGAACTTTCTATAAGTATACTTTACCATCATCAATAATTAAAAAAAGGTATAAAAAATGAAAACAATTACAATTGATCCAATTACTAGGCTTGAAGGCCATGGAAAAATAACCATCTTCCTAAATAAAGAAGGAGATGTTGAGAACGCGTTTCTTCAGATTCCGGAATTACGTGGATTCGAAAAATTCTGTGAAGGAAGGCGTGCTGAGGATATGCCAATAATCACTCCAAGAATATGTGGTGTATGTCCTGTAGCTCATCATTATGCTGCAACTAAGGCGCTTGACGCTGCATTCGAAGTGAAACCAACTGAAACCGCTAAGAAACTTAGGGAATTAATGTATATGGGTTATATTATTTATGATCATATTCTTCATTTCTATTTTCTTGGAGGACCAGACTTTATTGTTGAACCAGGTTCCCCTGCTACTGAAAGAAATGTCTTTGGTGTATTTAAAAAAGTTGGATTAGATGTCGGTAAAGAAGTTATTAAACACCGTGCATATGGACAAAAAATTACTGAAATTATTGGAGGTAAAGCAACTCACCCAACTTGTGGGATCCCAGGAGGTATAAGTAAAGGTTTAACAGAAGATGAACGCATCAAAATTGAAGACATGGCAAAAAGCAGCATCAATTTTTCTAAATTTACCTTAGAAATTTTTGATAAAATTATTTTAAAAAATTCTAATTATCTAGATTTAATAAATGATAATTCCTTTAAATTAGATTCATACAACATGGGTTTAGTAGATTCTTATAATAATGTCAATTTTTATGAAGGCGTTCTTCGAGTAACGGATCAAAAAGATCATGAAATTAGTAGATTTAAAGCAGAAGATTACCTAAATCATATTGAAGAGCATGTAGAGTCTTGGACATATAGCAAGTTTGTTTATTTAAAAAAAATTGGTTGGAAAGGGCTTATTGCTGGAACTGAAAGTGGTGTATATAGAGTAGGTCCACTAGGAAGATTAAATGTAGCAGAAGGTTTTGCTACTCCTCTAGCAAATAATGAGTATAAGCGGATGTTCAAAACATTTGGCGTAAAACCTATACAATCAACTTTAGCGTTTCATTGGGCTCGAATAATAGAGCTGCTTTATGCCTCAGAAAGAGCTTTAGAATTGGTTCTAGATAAAAACATTACAAATACAGATTTAAAGAATCCAATAGGTAAACCAAGTGAAGGAGTAGGAGTTGTGGAAGCTGCAAGGGGTGTCTTAATCCATCACTATAAACTTGACAATGAAGCGATCATTAAAAAAGCTAACCTCATTGTAGCGACAACAAACAACTACGCTGATATTTGTATTAGTATACGTGATGCAGCTAGGAAAGTTATTCAAAAAGGGAAGGTTTCTGAGGGACTTTTAAATCAAATAGAAATGGCTTTCAGAGCATATGATCCATGTTTTGGATGTAGTACTCATAGTCTACCAGGTAATAGTCCCCTTACTGTAATGATATATAATTCTGAGAAAAAATTAATTAAAGAATTAAAGAGGAATTAGTTTTTGCGAGGACTAGTTATTGGAATAGGAAACATTCTAAGAACAGATGATGGTGTTGGATTACATACTTTAAAAAAAATAAAGAAGATTCTACCAGACTTTGATACCGTTGATGTAGGTTTAGGGAGTATAGAAATTCTTGATCATATACAGGGTTATGATTTGATTTTCATTATTGATGCAATTGAAACTGGTGGAAAACCGGGTACAGTGTATAAAATAGATCTTTCAAAAAATCAAGTTCCCCCAGAAATAAATTATAGTCATGGAATCGATATAGTTACAACATTAAAATTAGGGCAATTATTTGTAGATAAACTCCCAAAAATAATTTTGTTAGCTGTAGAAGCTGAAGATGTTTTAACATTCAGTGAAGAATTAACACCGAAAGTAAAAAAAGCAATCAAAGAAATTATAAAAGAAATTAATAATTATAGTAAATAATATTTAATATTAAAAATGTTTGAAAAATAACCATCTTTTTATTAAAAGCTATTTTATTCAAGTTTTAAAGCGCTAAATTATTATTATCTTCAAGATATAAATGAGTTTATGGTAAGAATCGAAGGCAATGAATTCCCTGATGATCTTTATTATCACAGAGAACATATGTGGATTAAAAATGAAGGTTCAATGATTCGAGTCGGATACAATGATTGGGCTCAACAAACCGCCGGAAAAATTTTAAGTCTTAAAGCCAGAAAAGCTGGAGCAAATATTGATGCAGGAAAAACATTAGGCAGCATTGAAAGTGGAAAATGGGTAGGAAGTTTAAAACTACCAGTTTCTGGTGAGTTAGTACAAATAAATCAAGAAGTACTTAAAGATCCTTCACTGATTAACAAAGATCCTTACGGTGAAGGTTGGGTTGCATTAATAAAACCCTCAAAATTAGCTGAGGAAATAAAAAACCTAATTCCTGGAAAAGATAAAGCAACCTTAGAGGCATGGCTTAAAGAAGAAAAAGTGAAGAATAAGCAATAGGTTGGATAACTTTAGAAGAATGGCGCTTACTTGATCTAGGTTATGTTGAGCCCTTTATTGCTCAAACATTCTATGAAGCAGTTGCTATGACTGTGGAGAAAGAGGAGAGTCCAAACACACTAATTTTGTTACTACCAGCATCCCCTTACGCATGTATTGGATACCATCAAGATCTTGAAAAAGAAATAGATTTACAATATTTAAAGAAGAAACAAATTCCAGTTATTAGAAGAAGCCAAGGAGGAGGAGCTACCTACTTAGATAGTAACCAGATTTTTTATCAAATAATCTCTAAAAAAAGTCAGGTTATCCCAAAAAAAATTAATGAATTGTTCGAAAAAATGTTAAAAGTAACAGTAGAGACCTATCGAGCCCTTGGAGTACCTGCAGAGTTTAAACCTTTAAATGATGTAATTGTTAACGGAAAAAAAATTTCAGGGAATGGAGCCAGCAGTCATTCCTCCACAACGATTCTTGTTGGGAATATTATTATAGATTTAAATTATGAGCAAATGGCGCGGGTTCTAAAAGTATCTGATGAGAAATTTAGAGATAAAATAGCTAAAAGTATGGTGGAGTGGGTTACTAGTTTAAAGCGTGAATTAGATGTAATTCCTTCAGTTGAAATAATTAAAGAAAAATATAAGGAAATGTTCCAAAAACAATTAGGTCTTAAATTAATCAAAGCTAGTCCTACAAATGAAGAGTGGAAAATTTTTAATGAACAGATTCTACCTCAGAATCTTAGTTATGAATGGTTATATATGGAGCCCCCAATTTCCTTAAAAAGTAGAAGCATAAAAATAGCTCATGAGGTAAAAATAGTCGAAGTCGAGTATAAAGTTGCGAAACTTATACGAATAAGAGCTGAAATTTTTGGGGAATATATTACGAATATTCAAATACGTGGAGATTTTTTTGTTGTACCTAAAGAGTCAATAAAAATTCTTGAAGAAAAACTAGTTGGGTGTAAAATCGATGATATGAATATTAAAAAAGTTATTGAAGATTTTTATAAACACAATAATGTTGATACTCCCGGGATCACTTCAAGAGATTTTATTCAAGCAATTTTAAAAATAAATAAGTGATTAAAATAATCTAAAAAAATTTATTAAATAATATTTGATTAGAAAATTATTTAACATCTAAAGTTTAAGATGGTTTGTTAGTATGTCAAGCGTTCAAATGATTCTAATTAAAACAGAACTTGGAGATATTAAAGCAGAAATAAACCTTGAAAAAGCCCCAATCACATCTACAAATTTCTTACGATATGTAGATAACAGACTCTATGATGGTACAACTTTTTTTAGGGCAGTTACAAAAGAAGCGTCTTTCCCAAACCAAAATGTACCAATCGAAGTTATTCAAAGTGGTCAAGTACCCAAAGAAAAAGAATATCCACCTATTGAACATGAGACCACAGAAAAAACAGGTCTAAAACATGTTGAAGGCGCAATTTCAATGTCTAGAGGAAAACCAGGTAGTGCAACGTCAAGTTTCTTTTTCTGTTTAAGGGACGAACCTGAGTTAGATTATGGTGGACAAAGAAATGCTGATGGGCAAGGTTTTTCAGCTTTCGGAAAGATAGTTTCTGGAATAGAAGTAGCTAAAAAAATACATGAACAACCTAGGGAAGGGCAGAGATTAAAGCTACCAATAGGTATAATTTCTATTTCAAGAATCTAATTTTTGATTAAATCTTTTATTTTTCCGATCTTTTCAATTTTTTCTGGTTTATTATTAAAAATTAAATGTAGATAAATTTCTGTATCAATATGGTTTGGTAATGAGAATAGAAATTCTTTATCACCGAAGTATATTGCTTCAATTACTAAAGGGAGTTCTCGTTTAAAGATGACTTCTCGAAAATTTTCTGTTCCAAATATTAAACCTCCACTTATATGACAATAAAGATGTAATTTATAGTAATTGTCATCTTGGATAAATTCAGCTAAAACCTCATCACGCATTAATCGTGTATATAATCCTGAAATTTGTTTATTATTATATTCTGACGCTATTGTTAGATATAAGTCGCCACTTAAGTCAGAATGTGTTAAAGTATATTTACGATTAGCGTTAAAACCAAGTTCTTTATTTATTGTTACATGAAGTTTTTGTGGGTTTAATCTATTCAATCTATGAAAGATTAGTAACAGCGGTTAATATTTAATATCCAAAAATTAAAAGATTAGTGAAATTATATTCTGAGTTTTTTTAGAGCTTCATCAACGTCTTCAAGTCCTAAAGATTTTAATTCAGTTGAAGTAGGTATACCTTTTTCATCCCAGCCCATAGCTTCATATGCGTCTTTTCTTTCAATCATCAATTGGTCTCTATTAGGGGCAGAGCCTTTAAAGGGTCCACTAGGTAATGGGATATACCATCTAGGGGGATTATCATCGTGGATTTCTGGTTCCCAGAATAAATCTGGTCCACCTAGCAATAGAACGGCGCGTTGTATCTGTATTATTCTTCTACCATTGATATTAGTCCATTCTTCTGCATTCATATCCCAACCTGTTACTGCTTTATAGAAGTCCCATTCAATATTTCTTAATCCTGAGGGCCCAGATATTGTGCAATAAACTAAGGAGTCTCCTATTGCGCTTCTGGCTTCACTCATAGGAGGCCTAGGGATTGAAGTATGATCACCACCCTGAACTGAAAGTGCGTAGCCCAGATAAGGGAAGTGAGATCCGGTTCTAATTCCATGTGCACCAACTTCTATTCCTTTATATTGAATAGCATATTGCAGTGCATCAACATTCTTCATCTTTGATATTTCTATAGCTGCCCTGTAAGTTCCTTCTGCTAAGATATTACCAATTCCTCTACGTTCAACGATAAGTTTAACTAAATCTGTCATTGCTTGAGGATCCCCCCATCTGGGTTCAATCCCATCAAAATCTTCTTTAGTTAATATACCCCTCTGGAAAAGTTCTGCAGCAAAACCAATTGTGTTAGCTGAGTTTATGCCACTCATACCAACATCATCTATTAAACTAGACATATATACAACTCCATCAGGATCAAAAATCCCTAAGTTTGTACCACAATATGCTTCAAGTTCATAATCAGGACTATCTGTAATTGCACCTTTCAAGGGTCCAACTTTTACTACACTTATTTTCATACAGGATTTACAGCACCCATAATCACTCCAAAAACGCTTTACCCAGTTTCTAGTTTCATATTGTACTATCCCCATACTTTTTTTGTTGTGCCATTCTTCCTGCCAGTTTCTAACTGGTTCAGCACTACTTTGGGCACCTGTAGAATACCCCATCGAAGCAGTTCCCCAGTTACGTTCTTGGGGATTAGAAAATTGAGTACTCCAACATTTATGAATAAGTTCAGTAAGCATTTTCTGATCATATACATCAGGTAATTTACCAGTTCCTTTAGCTACAAGCGCTTTAAGATTTTTTGAGCCCATTACTGCACCATAACCACCGTAGCCACAAGCGTGAGTCCATTTCTGCATAATTGCTGCGTTTCTAACTAAATTTTCCCCGGCTTGACCAATATATAGTAGAGCAGGTTCTTTCCATAAACCATAGTTTGGTTTTCTTTTCTGAAGAAGCTCTCTTACTTCTTTATTTACTTCTTTTATAGTATTTTTTCCATCTAACCCCCATAGTTTTGAGGCATCTCTAATTTCAACGCCGTCATCAGTTACGAGAAGATATACCGGCGTCTCAGATTTACCTTTAACAATAATACCATCATAACCAGCACATTTCAGTTCCATTGGAAATTCACCCGCAGCAGTAGAACCAACAATTCCATTCGAAAGAGGAGATTTTCCTGTGCAACAAATCCTCATACCATAAATATATCCAGTTAAAGGCCCTGTAAGTGCAAGTAGTAAATTATCTGGACCCAAGGGATCAATGGTCTGCCATTTTGATCCTAAACGATCCCATAATATTTTTACACCTAGACCTCGTCCACCAACATATTCTTTTAAAATTTTTTCATTTATATGTAAATCAGAAATTTTACTTATCGAAAGATCTACTTCAGCAATTTTTCCAGTGTATCCATATGTCATTTTGTTAATTCCTCTCCCTTTTCTCCGTAAAGGTTTATAGCAATATTTTTGGTAAGTTCTTCTGGATTGATAGAATAAAGATCATAATTAATTGATGTACTTCTAGTTCCCATCATAATGCATCCATAGCTACATGCTTTAACACATTCAGGTTCTCCACCACAAAGATCACAAATCACTATATGGTTTTTTTCTGGATGCATGTGTGGGACTTGTCCAGGGCATGCTTTTATACAAGCACCACAAGCTATGCATTTTTCTTCATCTACAATAACTGCTCCCGTTTTCTCATCAACCGATAAAGCTTTTGTAGGGCAAACTCCAACACAGGGATAATCACTACATTGGGTGCATACATGTGGAACTTCTGCACCTGGTACCAACATGAACACTCTAATCCTGGAGGACTCGGGCCAGATACGTCCCTCGTGTTTAAGACTGCAAGCTATTTCACATAGTCTACAACCACTACACTTTAAATAATCTCTAACAATCCAAGGTTTCTGAATAGGCATTGGTCTGCTCAAATCTATAATCTATGTATTTACCAATCATGGAATATGGACTTTTCCATTAATAATGCAATAAATTTTTAATTTTAAGACTCTGAGAATTAATTTGGAAAGGTTGATTGAATTAACTATTCGTCTTTATGGCGATTTAAAAAATAAGTTACAAATTAAAAATAAATTAATTATTAATTTAGAATCAAATTTAAAAATAATTGATTTAATCAAAAAATTAGACTTAACCCAAGACGATGTTTTTGTAACATTAGTAAATAGTAAAGCAGTAAATTTTGAATATAAATTAAAAGAAGGCGATATAATAGACATTTTTCCATCCTTAATTGGAGGCTAGTGTAAAACCATATTATAATTAAAGAAATTTTTACATTTTTGACAGTTTTTTAGGTTTAATTATATTTTTAGTCGCAACAAATTTATCGTAATTCAAACATATTTTATTGATGTCTGTAAAAGATCTTGTTAGAAATGAATTAAAGCAACGTGTCCAAGTTTCATCAACAAGGCAGAGATATGTTGATCCACCTAATATGATTAGTTTGGCAGCGGGTGACCCAAACTTTCTATTGCCAGACTATATTGCTGATGCTATAAGTGCTGCAATAAAGGGTGGATGTAACCATTATTGTTTTGGTGATGAAGCCGAATTAAAAGAAGCTATAAGCAATTATTACAGTAAATATGGTTATAAAGCTCCACCAAACCTTATTACGATCACAAGTGGTGGAAACCCCAGCTTAAATCAAGCCTATGCAGCGATATTAAATGCAGGAGATGAAAACATAACCCCTGATCCCTCTTATGGTGGGGGTGGAGGAATGATGCGGTATCTTTCTGTTAAGAATGTGCATGCACCAATGAAAAAAGTAAACGGACTTTTCCGTATAGATCTTGAAGCCCTTAAGAAAGCAATTACCCCAAAAACTAAGTCGTTATATCTTGATAATCCGGGAAACCCATCAGGAGCAGTTTTTACTAAAGAAGAACTCAAAGGAATAGCTGATTTAGCAATTGATCATAACTTTTTTGTTGTTTCTGATGAAACATATTCAGAATATGTTTGGGATGGTCACAAACACGAATGCTTAATTGCTATACCCGGAATGGAAAATAGAACTCTAGTATGTATGGCAATGACAAAAATGTATTCATGGGCAGGAATGAGAACAGGTTGGGTTATTACAGGTCCAGAATTAGCACCATATGTTGCTAGTGCTCCTTCGGGATCAGTCTCTTGGCCAATACAAAAAGGGGCAGTAAAAGCTCTAACTGAAGGCTATGAATATGTAGAAACAATCAAAAAAGAATATGAAGAAAGATTAGATTATGCAACTAAAAGGTTAAACGAACTCCCAGGAATCAAATGTACTAAACCTGAGGGCGCTTTCTATCTATTTCCAGATATTTCAGGTACAGGAATGACATCACAAGAATTCGGTGAAAAGTTACGTGAAGAAGAAGCAATACGCATTTCAGGTAGCATGTATGGTCCAGGGAATGCTAAAGGACATATACGTCTATCAATGATAGTTCCATTATCTTACCAAAAGACTCCTTCATGGTATGAAGTAACAAAAGACAAAACTTTAGAATCAGCTATGGATCGCATAGAAAAATTTGTTAAAAGACATGT
The DNA here is from genome assembly GCA_016930055.1 of Candidatus Bathyarchaeota archaeon. GTDB lineage: Archaea > Thermoproteota > Bathyarchaeia > TCS64 > TCS64 > UBA8941. The sequence goes on from JAFGHP010000091.1 coordinate 45,380, forward strand.
AAAATAAAGTCCCTTTAATTTTTTTTATTATATTTAATTATAGTTTATTCAATGGAAAATTTCTAATAAACTGAACGATTTTTTTACATTTTAGAAAAAATATTTAAAAATATTCTATTAATTGAAAATATGTTTTTCTGTAAATAAAATATTTTAAACATTTAAAAATCGAATTAATCTAAAAAGTTTTTAAATATAAAGAAAAATACATGAATAATTAAAAAATAATTAATAAAAAAGTATAGAAATTACTCATATTTTTAAATTTAATAGGAGTAGTGATACAGTTTAAAAGTCCATAACATCTTTAAGAATCAGTCATTATTAAATTTTTATGTAATGACTATAATTCATAAAAAGCATAGAGGTATTACATCTCTTGTAATTATAGTTTTTATGTTAGTGTTTTTATCTTCTGCTTCAGCTGTCTACCTATTTACTGATGTTTTTAAACCTAAAAATGAAGAAATGACTGGTTCATCATTAGATTCTATTAAAGTTTTAAATGATGCTTTCAATGATCTTGAAAAAAGTGGATGTACTATTGTTGAAGTGGAATCAATGCCAAGTGGTTCAATAGAATTGTTAAATTCATATTCAGATTTTAAAAATTCGCTAAAAACACAAACAGTATATTGTTTTGCCGAATCAAATAGATGTTCCATTTTTTTTGAAAAAGATAATAAAATATTTGTATGGTCTCCTCAAAAATGGGAAAAAATAAAGTTAATTAAAGAAAGTTGCGACCTTCAGACTCCAGGTTGGTTAATAACACTAGAAATTAAAAATTCCGGTAACGGTCCCATACAAATTTCAAAAATTTATGTAGCAGGCGACGAAATTGCTGGTATTAATTTTAATACTGATAATTATGTCCCACTTTCTACTTCTTGTACTATTAAAAATAATGTGAGTTTAGAACCTAATGAAAAAATTATTTTAGAAATTAGAGTAAGTAATTATTATAAATATCTCAAAATTGGCTCAGTGTGTGAAATAAAAATATATACAATATCAGGTTACTCTATTAAAAGAATAATAAATTTTGTATCAAATAATAATAACTAATCATTCTTATGAAATTTCATAATATATATTTTCTATCCATAATAGGTTAATTAAAGGATTTATTAAATTTTCATTAATGAGACAGAAATTATTGTTAGTAATCGGATTATTGCTTGGAGTTCTATTAACAATCGCCTGCTCTAATTTTATTGATACTAATGTTTTTAATTTTAATGGGAAAAAAGTAAATGAACTCACAGAAATTAATGAGATTTTAACAAATGAATTAAATTATCTTAGAGAACAATATGAAGAACTTTTAGAAAATTATACTCAACTCCAGTTAAAATATTATATGAACATTAGTCAAGAGGATAAAAGTTTAATAAATAATGAATTAATTTATGAAGGAAAAGGCATTAATAGAAATTATTCTTGGTATTTTAATTATAATAAATGGACATTATCATTGTCAATTCCTGAAGAATTATATATTTATTATAAAACTCTATCAAGAACCCCTTCCTCAGATTATTCCATATATGTTACACATCCTTATGATGATGTATATATTGACTTATTGTTAGTAAAATTAAATGAAATATCTGTTTTAAATGGGTTTTCTGATTTTAATAAAATTGGTTTAGTAATTTCATTTATTCAAAGCCTTCAATATACATCTGATTCAATATCTACTGGATATGATGAATACCCACGTTACCCAATAGAGACTTTAGTAGATTATGGTGGAGACTGTGAGGATACATCAATTTTAGCAGCAGCACTTTTTAAAGCTCTGGGAAAAGAAGTCGTTTTATTAATGTTGCCAAATCATCTTGCAGTGGGAATTGCTGAAGTAACAAGTCAAGGATATTATTACCAATATAATGGAAAAGACTACTATTATCTGGAAACAACTGGTGAAGGCTGGGATATTGGAGAATTACCTGAAGAATATCAAGAGTCTACAGCTAAAATTTTTGAACTTCTTCCTATACCTGTTATTTTTCATACTTGGGTTTCAACTTGGGAATTCTCAAAAATAATACTTACAATAACAGTTGAAAACTTAGGAACAGCTATAGCTCAAAATTATTATGTTGAAGCAGGCTTTGATGCAGGTAATGATTCTTGGTGGAATTCTCAGAAAAGCCAGTATTTTAATATAACAATTGATGGAAAAATTAAATTAACATTAGTTCTTCAACCACCTAAAAATCAATATACAAGACTAATTGTACAGATTTTAAATTCAGAGAGTAAATGTGTTGATATCAGTTACTCTAAATGGTTTACTACTTAATCTAAATCATTTTGTTTAAGTTAAAACAAATAAATCATTATTAAAAATTATTTTACCCTCACTTATCATATCTTCGAGAATATTTGAAATTGTTTCAAATGTTTTCTGAGTTTTTTTTATTTTATAAATTTTTAGCGTTTGTTGAATTAATGAGTTTATACCTAATCCTAAACTGTGTTCTAATATTTTTTCAATAGCTATCATAATTTCTTCAGGTGCAATATACTCAATTTTACGAATTGTATTTTTTCTTCCCTCTTTGGGGATTCTAAGTTTAGCTATTTTATTTTTTGATGCCCACAAAAAATCTTCACTTTTAAAGATTTTATCTTTTTTTATTAACTCGTTAAGAGTATTATAAAAAATATTTTTATGTTTAAAAGTTACTGGTTTGACTTTTAAAAGATTATTTGAACGTTTATAAGCTAATTCTTGATGTATTGGTTCTTCTACTTCAACTAATTTTGGTAATAATTGTAAAATTTCTTGTTTATAAAAGCGTTCATAAAGGGTTTTTTGATCTTTTTTTATTTTATTAAATGTAATTTTTGGAGTAATATCAGTTATAACATATTCTACTGCTCCTGGTAGTTTAGAACTTTCAAGTTCTGTAATTATTTTATAATTGATTTTATTTATTGTTTCTTTTTTGTTTTTACTAATATTTAATTTTCTGATATTTCTTGATTCTTCAGCTTGTTTTAATGCTTGAGAAAGACGATCTATTTCAGAAGAATGTCTTATAACCCATTCTGGTGACCAAATTCTATAAATGTTCCAACCCATATTTTCCAATATTTGTATTCTTAACCGATCTCTATCTCTTACAGTTGGAATGGATGAATAGTATTCTCCATCAATTAAAATTCCTAAAATGTATTTTTCTGGCTCTTCTTTAATTTTCACACCAATATCTATTTTAAGTCTACTTTCACCAATATTTGTAACAGCTACATATCCAAGTTTCCGTATCTCTTCTACAACTTCTTTTTCAATATCTGTCACGTCTTCGGGTTTAGATATTATTGCATTGAACCTTTTTTGTAGTTGAGTCTCAGCATATTGTAAATATTCATGTAAGCATTTTATACCTAAAGAATTTGTAGAATTAACATTAATATCGCTTGATTTAATTGAACTAACAAGAATTACTTTTTCTTTTGCTCGAGTAATTGCTACATTTAAGCGACGTTCACCACCTTCTTTGTTTAATGGACCAAAATTAAGGGTCATAATTTTATTTTTATCGTAACCGTATCCTACGCTAATTATCATTACATCTCTTTCATCACCTTGAACATTCTCAAGATTCTTAACGAAAAAACCTTGTAACCTATCTTCTTGAATGAATTTTCCATAGTCACCATTATTTTTTAAACGGTTTTCAATTTCATCTTTAACACAGTTCATCTGGTTTATGCTAAATGTTACAACTCCTAGAGACTTATTAGGAGTTTTTTTAAAGTGATTGAACACTAAATCTGCGACAACCTCAGCTTCAGTGAAATTAGTTCTAGTTCCTCCTCGATCATATAAGCCATTTTGAACATGAACAAAGTCTATACCTAAATCTTCTCCTTGATGTATTGCTGAAGGAAAGAGAATTAATTTTCCATCATAAAATTTGTTATTTGAAAAAGAAATTAAAGAATCATGTTTGCTTCGATAATGCCATTGTAACATTTTAGTTGGTAAGCCAATTGACATACACTCATCAAGTACACTATCATAGACACCGATATCTTCACTATTTTCATCCCAATCATTATCTGTATCAGCTACATATTGGAAGAATGGGGTAGGAGGAAGTTGTTTATTATCTCCAGCAACTATTAGACAGTCTCCTCTATAAATTGCTCCAACAGAGTCTTCAGTGAATATTTGTGATGCTTCATCAAATATGACTAAATCAAAATGTAATCTTTCGGGAATAACGAATTGACTTACACTTATTGGACTCATTAATAAACAGGGTTTTAATTTTCGTATAAGATTAGGTATTTTATCAAAAAGATGACGTATAGGCATTTGTCTCCTTTTCTTTGCAGCTTCTCTCAGGAGAATGCTGATTTCAGAATCTGATGCTTCTACAAAAATACCCTGAGGTTTATTTGTATTAGCAATTTCAATAATCTTATTTGGAGATGTTTCAATTAAGACTTTATCAAGATTAATAAAATCCTGAACAATATAATTGTGATCTTTAACTCTAAAATTTTTTAAATTAATATCGTCTTCAAGAAATTGTGTAAGCAAACCATTAAAAATTGATTTCTTAAAAACATCAACAATAATATTTTTATCAATTTTTTTCTCGTAAATCTGTGTTAAAAACTGATCAAATCCTTCATCACATAGTTTTTTGGATGTATCATTAAAATCAACCCAGTATTGAAGATCGTCTATTCTTGATAAAAATTGATCTGCCACATTAAGAACTTCATATAAATACAAATCATTTGGATTATTATTCCAAAATTGTTTTGTAAAACGATAATTTAATTCGTTAATTGATTGTTTAATTAATTTTAGATTCTGTTCTAATTTCAATTGGATCCTATTTAATGAAGGATCTGTAACTTTTTGTATTAGTTCATTTGAAGGAGGAGAATCTAATAATAATAAAAAGCTGCGGGTCCAATCAATGCTTTCAATAACTTTTGTCCAATCTGTAGAAATTCCGTGATAAAGATTTCCATAAATTTGCTTTAAACTAAACGTTTTTTTAGCTTCATCAGATTCAAAGTCTTGTATTTTTTCTGTTTTTTTGAGGTCATCAATCAATTGGTTAAAACTTGAAGGTAAATCAGATATTTTAGTAATTAAAGCTGGCTGACTTGTATTATTTAAAATCTTAAGAAGCAGATTAAGTTCTGTTGCCCATTTTTCTAATTCATATAGGCTTGCTTCAGTTAAGGGGGTATTGGTATTAGGGATTTTTATTGGTAATAATTCTTTTAGATTTTTTTTATCAGCCATCCAAGAATTCAGATTACTTTTCAGTGTTTTTACTTGTTCTAATAATTCTTTTTTTGGAACTGTGCCTACACATATATTATCACGTAGTTTTTTTGAAGCTCTAGTTTTTTTCAGAATTTTAAGAATATATTTTGCGTTTTTAATAGCTTCCTCTATACTTTGGAATTTTATATTCTCTTTACTATAATAAACTCCTAGAATTTTTTTATTTATTTCTTGTTCTTTTTCAACCTTCTCGTAGAGTTTCTTTAATTCTTTTACTGAAATTAAATCTTGAATTATTGAATCAGGTATATTACCGTTTTTAGTAACTTTAGATATTTCTTCTTTAATTCTGTAATATGAAGGTCTGAAATATCTAAAGAGTGATGACCCTGGTCCTTCTAGATATGCAATTATGTTTTCGAGGTCAAGATCTAGTATATTATCTTTATAAATATCTAATTTTTTTTCTAATTCATTTTTACGATCATGATCTTTCTTTATGTTTTGATAGATGTTTTCAACTTTTTTTATAGTTGATCGTTCCAGCCAACTTGGTTCAGGTTTATTTGGAGATTCGCATAGTTCAGTTAATTTTAAGATTTTTCTAATTTGATTGATAGAAAGATCATCTGTTTTTAAATCTAAATTATAAATAATGTTTTGTGTTGAATTTATCCAAAAAGGTATATATTTTAAAGTATTTTGGAGAAAATTCATTAAATTAACTATATCTTTCAATAAACCTCCATCATCATGTTTAGGATTTTGGAGGAGGTGCTTTGCATTAATCCAAGCTTCTAAAATTTTGTCTGAAGACCCTTTAGGTAATGAACGAAATCTACTATCATATTTATTTTCTAGATCTTTTCTTAAAGTCCAGTATTGGTCCCACTCAATTTTAGTTTTTTCTGTTTCTTGTTTAAGTTTGAATAAATCAGTGGTTGTTAACCATTCGGTTGGTGGGTATGGAGTTGAATTTATTAAATTTGCTAGCCTTTGAAGTTTATCATATTCTTCAATTTTTTCAGGGAGTTCCAAATTAAGTATTGAACAGAATTCTTCAGTTTCTAATAGTAGAGAATTCGATGATGCAATTATTGTGGTGAGAAGATTAACCCAATCAGAACGTACCTCATTAGAATATTTCTGTACTTTCGCATCTTTCCATGGGAAAGAAGATCCCTCCTCAATAACTATCCAACTGTTTGCTAACCTTCTTACTTGTTCTTCTAAAATAAAAAATGTTTTTTGATTAAATTTATCGAAATCAGTGTATCCGGAGGGTATTTCTGGAATATGTCTTAATTTAGTAAGTTCATTTAAAATTTGATAAGCTGAATAATTTGATGGGTCCCTTAATTTGTGGAGGGAGGTAACATATTCATTCAATTGTATTTTACGAGTTTTTAATCTCTCAATATCTTCGGGTGAACTAATTTTACCAGGTTTTAGATGCTCAGTTAGTACTCTGTTTAATTCATTAATAACCTCACGTTTATTTGCTTTGTAACTATGAAGTTCTAGGCAATATTCCTCAAGGTTTCTATCTTTTAACCTATTATACACTACTTCTAATGCAGCCATTTTTTCACTTACGAATAGAACGCTTTTACCTGCAGCAACGTATTCAGAGATAATATTTGCTATTGTCTGACTTTTTCCCGTTCCTGGTGGTCCATGCATAATGAAAGATTGACCTTGAAGAGCATATTGTATACATAGTTGTTGACTACTATCAGCGTCAAGAATTTGATAGGTTTTATTTAGATCATTTTTTTGGTCTAAGTCTTCAATTTTGGGTAAATTTTTTTTAATTAAACCTTCAATGGGAATTTTTGATAAGGATTTTATTATTGGGTGTTTCTCTATTAAATTAAAATTTTCTGTAAGATCTTGATATATTGCTAATTTTGAAAAAGAAAATAAACCTAAGTAACAAGAATTTTCAATTATCCAATTATATTCATTTAAAATTTGCTTTAAATTTATCAAATAAAACGAAGGTTGGAATTCATCATTCTCGTTTATTAAAGGGGGAAGATTAATATCATAATCATATTTTAGTTTAAGTTTCAAAGCAGGATTTACTATAAGATCTTCTTCTACTGGAGGGACTTTTATTTTGTATGGAGATCTTGTTGATTCTTTAATTAACTCAATAGGAGTCATTAAAATTGGTGAAAACGTTTCTTGTTTACTTTCCTTATCAATCCATTTTAAGATTCCATATGTAATATAAAGAATTCTTATTCCTCTCTCCGTGTATTCAGAGGAAGATCGTCGTTTTAAATTCTTCAAGATCCTATCAATTTGTGTTGCATCAGACCATCCAGGAAGTAGAACTAAATTTTTCCTAGGTTTACTTTTATCTGAATAAAAATTATTAAGTGGTGGTTGCCATAGTTCCCAATCTTTTTCTTTTATTATTAATCTATCAAATATAATATCTATATCAGGTGATACAATGTTTATAGTTGAGGTTTTTGTTGGTTGAAAATATATTGATCTATTTCTCCTTGAAAGATCTATTAGCTTTAATTTCCATTCATCAATTCGTTTAGCAACCTGTTGAGGTTCTTGGGATAGTAATGCAACCACCTCTAGAAACGGAATAGTTATTCTCACCAAATAAGACTTTATTTTATGTCAAAAAGTATTTAGGAATAGTTTTTATAATCAAATGTTTAAATTCTATTATTTTATGTATAAAATATTGATGTATTCATATAATATTTGGTATAAATTTACTTAATATGCAAAAAAGTGGTAAATATTTACTAAAGATTTTGTTTTAATTATTTTATTTTTTCTTAAAACAATATTTAAATTAATTTATGAAGTTTAAACATAAATACGTTTTTATTATCAAAAAAAATATGTTAAAATGATTATTAATTTTATTTTGAATTTATATAATTGTATAAATTTTTCAGCTTATCAAATAATTGATAAAAAAAAGTATCTTGTTATTTTTAAATTAATTAGATTTTTTTTTAATTTATTTATTTTTAAAATTTTTAAAATACTAGCAAGTCTTTTAACTATTATATGCTTGTGATTGTTAGAGAGGTAAAATCTAATGCAAGAATTAGCTGAAAAAGGGTTAGATAAAGCGTTAAAATTAGGAGTTGAATATGCAGATGTAAGAGTTATTGAAAGTGAACGAAGAACTATCAGTGTAAAAGATGGTAAACCAGATAAGCTTTCACATACCCTAGGTTCAGGTTTTGGAGTAAGAGCAATTGTTAATGGTGGGTGGGGATTTGCTGGTTCACGGGAAATGACCCAAGAAGCAATCCATAAAACTGTTGAACAAGCATTTAGAATAGCGAAAGCAAGTGCTTTAACCACTAAGAAAAAAGTAAAATTAGTTGAAGTACCCTCAATAACGGCATCATATGAAACCAAAATAGTTAAAGATCCTATTTCAGTTCCTTTAGAGGAAATACTTGAAATCTTGATCTCAGCTGATCGTTCTTTTAGAGATAAAAGTCCTCATGTTAGATCAACTTCTAGTCAAATAGATGCTAGGAGAGAAGTTAAATATACATTGACATCAGAGGGAACACGGATTTCACAAAAAATTTACTTATGTGGTGGTGAAGGTAGAGGAATAGTTAGAGGAAATGGACAAACCCAAAAAAGGACATATGAAATTAATTATGGTTCAAGAGGTTATGAAAACATTGAAGAAGTAGACCTGTCTGCTCGTGCATCTCAAGCAGCTATAGAAGCGGAGTCCTTACTTTATGCAGAGGTTTGTCCTACAGAAACCAAATCAGATATAATATTAGATGATTCAAACCTAGCATTACAAATTCATGAAACCATAGGTCATGGTTCAGAACTTGACCGTGTTCTTGGTACAGAAGTCGATTATGCAGGAATGAGTTTCTTAACACCAGATAAAAAAGGAAATTTCAGATATGGTTCAAAATACGTAAATTTTGTGGCTGATGCAACTATTGAAGGAGCTGCAGGTTCTTTTGGTTTTGATGACGAAGGAGTACCTGCTAAAATGGTTGATCTTGTAAAGAATGGTATTTTTGTTGGTTATCAGTCTTCAAGAGAAACTGCTGCTGAGATAGGTGATAAAACGAGTAGTGGAGCAATGAAGGCTTCATCTCCTTTAAATCTTCCTTTAGTTAGAATGACAAACATTAATCTCCTCCCTGGAGAATGGAAAAGTGAAGAAATTATTGAAGACACAAAAGAAGCTATTTTGATGCGTGGACAAAACTTGTATTCTGTAGATCAGATGCGTCTAAATTTTCAATTTGGTCCGGAGATAGGTTGGTTAATTAAAAACGGCGAAATAACTAAAGTAATAAGAAATCCCAGTTATACAGCGATGAGTTATGATTTTTGGGGAAGTGTCGATGCTGTAGCGAAAGATGACTGGAAAATGTATTCTGTGAATGGTTGTGCAAAAGGAAAACCCGTCCAAGGAATAATTGTAGGACATGGGGGTAGTTGCACCCGATTTAGAAATATCAGAGTAGGAGTTAAGGGAGGTAATTGAATGAGTTTATTAGACATTTCAAAATGGGCTATTGAAGAAGCGATGCGATTAGGGGTCTACCAAGTTGAAGTGACTGCTAATTCTTCGCTAGATACTACAACAAGATTCACAAAAAATGCGATACACCAAAATTTAGCATCACATAATCAAAGTTTAAGCGTTAAAGTTATTATGCAGGATAAAAAATCAGGGATATCACTTGTCAATTCAATAGATAAGAAGATAATAAAAAGTGGAATAGAAAGAGCAATTAGCATGGCTAAAGTATCATTATCTGATCCAGATTTCAAAACTATGCCTGAACCAAAAAATATTACACCAATAAAAGGGATATATTATAATGAAACTGCTGAATATGATCCTGAAGAGAAAGCAAAAAGTGTAAAATTTTTAATTGACACAGCAGCCGATTATAATAAAAATATCAAATGGTCAGCAGGTTTATTTACAACCCAAGTAACCAAACTCGCAATAGCTAATTCATTAGGAGTAGGAGTAGAAACAGAATATACCAATTCTTCTATTGAAATTATTACCAAAGCTCAAACTATAGGAACAGAAGGATCAGGATTTGCAGTAGATAGAAAACGAAATGCAAAAGAGATTGATTTTTATAATGTTGCTTTGAATGCAGCTGAAGATGCAGTAAGTACGATGAACCCAAGAAGAATACCTATAGGAGAATATGAAGCAATTTTTAGGCCTGAAGCAACTACATTATTTATTGATTATGTAGGTAGCTTAGGTTTTTCAGCTAAAGCATATAATGATGGTCAAAGTTTCTTAATTGGTAAATTAGGTACACAAGTCTTAAACAATAAACTCACTATATGGGATAATGGAAGAGATCTTTCCACATATATGCCTCAAGCTTTCGATGGTGAAGGAGTACCAAAAAGAGCAATAATGCTACTTAATGGAGGAGTACCAGAAAATCTGTGTTATGATAATTATACAGCATTAAAATTTGGTAAAGAAAGTACAGGTCACGCACCCATTAGTTTTGGAGGACCTCGGGATTCACCTACACCTATACATAAAATTGTAGACAGCGGAGATGCTACTAGTGATGAAATGATTCAAGAAACAAAGAAAGGTGTCTTAATCACTCGTTTCTGGTATGTTAGAACAATAAGACCAGATCAAGGTACAATTAGCGGTATGACATGTGATGGTATATGGTATATAGAAAATGGTGAAATAAAACACCCAAGTCAACAAATGAGATTTACGGATTCTTTTGTAAGGGTATTACAAAATATTGATTTAATAGGAAATAAATCAACAGTAAAAGTTACACCTTCGTCTACTTTACCAATGTTAAAAACCGCGAACTTTAGGTTTACAGGACATACAGAGTTTTAAAATAATTTTTTTATTTAAATTTATTTTAAACCATTTTAATTAATTATCTATAAAAAATATTGTTTGAAGATTTTTTCATATTTTAAATGATCAAGCTTTTATGCAAAGAGAAATAAAGCCAATATAACAAATTATTTTAAAGGTAATTAAATTTGGTTTCAGTAATGAAATGGGATCTTTCAACTCTTATTGATAATTCTGATACAAGCTATATCTTGAACAAATTTGAAGATATGAATATAGAAGCTGTTAAAATAAATCAAAAATATAAAGGTAAGATATCAAGTTTTAATGCTGAAGAACTTTTAAATTTGTTACTGGAACAAGAGAGATACACAATAAATTTTGAAGGTGAAGTACTTTATAGTCAACTTCTATACTCTGCAAATTCACTAGATCATAAAGCTAAACAGCTAAATGAAGCAGTTAAAAACACTTTGACGAAAGTAGGTCAAGAATTAGCTTTCATCGAAATCGAGCTTGGTAATTTAATTAAAAATAAAATAGAAATAATCGATGAACCAATATTAATTGAATATAAACATTATCTCGAAAAAATAAATAGAAAAACTCCTCACTTATTAACAGAGGAAGAAGAAAAAATAGTTATTTCTAAAGATTTGAATGGAATAAATGCTTGGAGTCAGCTTCAGGGAGATTGGTTAAGTACACGTCGTTTCAAAATCATTATTGAAGGAATAGAAAAAATTCTAACTTATGGTGAAATCATCAGTTTATATCAAAGTAAAAATCGTGAGCTTAGAAAAGAAGCGAATAAAATTGTTTATGAAAAACTAGGTGAAGATGAAATTTTATGGGCAACAGCAATACGATCTGTATGTAATGATCATCTTTTAATGTGTAATTTACGTAAATTTCCATCACCATTAACTCAAAGTTTGATAGCTAACGATGTAAAAGAAGAAGAAATCAATGCTTTGCTTAATGTAATTGAAAAAAATGTCCAAATTTATAAAAGGTATCTAAATATTAAAGCAAAAATAATGGGTTTACCAAAACTTGGTAATTGGGATATAATAGCACCTTTACCCAATGGCTATGAGAAAGATTACTCATGGGAAGAAAGCAGACTGATAGTTACAGAAGCTTACAAGAAGTTTGATCCTGAGTGGGGTTTATGGATCGAAGAAATGTATAATCAAAAACATTTAGATGGTGAACCAAGAGATGGAAAACAAAGTGGTGCTTTTTGTGCAACATGGTTAAGTGGTAAATCAGCATATGTTTTACAAACTTTTAACAATAAAATTGGTGATGTTTATACTCAAGCACATGAACTCGGTCATGCAATCCATGCTTATCTTGGAACCCGTAATCAAAGTCCATTAAATAATGAAATTGGTAGTTGTATTGCAGAGTGTGGAAGTGTATTTGGAGAACTTTTACTTACTGATAAGTTATTAGAAGAGGCAAAAACGAGGGAGGAAAAACAATCTATTCTAGCTAGTGTTTTAGATGAGTTTGGAATGGCAGCATTCCAAGTATCTGCAAGATTTTGGTTCGAGCAAAGTATATATGATTCAATTAAAAAAGGAGTTTTTTTGGATGGAGAAACCGTAGCTGAATTATGGACATCAGCAAGAAACAAAATATATGGTGATACAGTTGAGTGGCTACCTGAAATGAAATGGGAATGGACTATGAAACAACACTACTATATTCCTAATTATAGATTCTATAATTATCCATATGTATTTGCTCAATTGTTTGTTTTTTCATTATATAGGATCTATAAAGAACAGGGTCCAATATTTTTGCCTAAAATGAGAACACTCTTAGCGGCAGGAAGCAGCAGATCTCCAGAAGATTTAGCTAAAGAACTTGGTTTTGATATAACTCAAGAAGAATTCTGGAATAAAGGTATAAAACAAGCAGAAGAATTTATGGATCAGTTAGAAGAAACCTTGGTTTAATAATAATATAATTTTTAAATAATTCATTTTTAAACATAATTAAATTACCTTTTTGAAACCAATTGTTTAAATATATAAAAGTGACATTTGAAGGAACCAAATTTCAAAGATTTTGTATATTGAGGAAATAATTTGACAGAAACGAAAAAAGAGATTGGGATAGGAATTCTCAGAGGAAACCTTTTCTGGCTTGTTATTTGTCAATGCATTTGGCAATTTACTGTTAATATTCCTCGTCCATATTTACCATTATATATTAAATTATTAGGAGGCACTTCCGCAGATATTGGATTAACTAACTCAATGGCTACTCTAGCTGGTTTATTTTTATATCCATTAGGAGGATTCATAGCAGATAAAACTGGCCGAGTGAAAATTGTTGGAATAGCAACAATTTTTTATGCTTTTAGTTTCATACCATTTGCTTTTGCACAAAACTGGCAAACTCTAGCTGCAGCTAGTTTCTTTCAACAATTAGTATTATTTTACGCTCCAATACTAACTGTTTTACAAGCTGATTCTATGCCAGCAGGAATGAGAAGCCAGGGTTTCGCTATCGCTATGTCAATTCCTGCTGCATTGGGAATAATTTCACCTTATGTGGGAGGATATTTAGTCGATACATTAGGTATTGGTCGCGCAATGAATATTACATACCTAGTCGGTTTCGGTGCAGGACTTCTAGTAGCTGTATTAAGATGGGTTAAACTTACTGAAACATTGGATGTTTCAAATATAGAGAAAATTAATTTCAGAAACATACCAAAATTACTTATAGATTCTTATAAAAGTTTTTTTGAGACAATTAAGTGGATGCCTACAGCAATTCGAGACTTAGCAATATTACAAATGTTAAAGGTATTCTTTGTTGGTATCGCAGGATCATTTTGGATAGTATATGCAACAGATATTATTGGATTATCCGCATATTGGTGGGGATTAACATCAGCAATCTCTGGAACAGCTAGGTTATTATTTTCTTATCCTGTGGGTAGAGTTCTTGATCGTGTAGGAAGAAGTAAATTAATTAAACCAGCTTTATTGATTACACCTTTTATGCCATTATACTTTTTACAAATTGTAGATCACTATCAACTAATATTTTTAGTTATACTTATGGCAGGAGTTAACGCATTCCTAATGCCTGGTTTCCAGTCACTTCTTGCAGATTATACTCCACGAGAAAGAAGAGGTCGCGTTACATCTGCTGTTGGTGGTGGACAATTTTATGTGGATATCAGAGGTGGACAATTGGGTGGAGGCATGCTTCTATTTATTCCTCAAGCAATTGCTCAGTTTATAAGTGGACAATTGTATAGTACAAATCCGACCTATCCATTCTATGCAATGTCTTTGGGACTATTAATTACAACAATATGGGCTTGGATAAAGGTTAAAGATCCTGAGAAACTATTTGTTTAAAGAAATATTTAAAAAAATAAATTAGTCAAAAATTTATGAATTTAGACAACAAATTTGTATTGATATAATTAATTAACAACTACATTTTCTAAATCAAAATATCTTTTGGCTAAAAACCTGATTTTTTTAATATTTTCTCCATTTTTACCGATAGCTATGCCTTTATCTTTAGGATCCACATTTACCATTGCTATTTTGTGACCGTCCATTCGATCGACTAATCTAATATCCTTTACTTTAGCAGGTTTCAATGCATTACGTAGGAATTTGTCTGGGTCTTCCATATATTCAAAAATCTCAACTTGTTTATTGGTCATTGAACGGAAACGTCTTATTTTATCTCCACCTTTCCCAACAGCAAGTCCGACTTCACCTTTTCTAACAGTAAAAAGAATTGTTTCTCCATCAATAATACAGTCCACTATGGTGGCTCCTGTCATATTTTGTAAAAGTTGTATAAACTTCATCTCATTTTCTGTAATTTTTACATTACTAAGCATCTTATTTTTTCACCAAATCAAGAATTTTAGAGTCACCAGGTTCGGTTATCACCATAGCAGATACTGGAAAAGGTTTTCCACATAATGTACCCAAATCAATACTATCTTTTGGATGTGCCATTATAGGCGTATTGGAAAGTTTTCCATAATTCAAAATAGTCTCCCGCATTTTAATCGGGCAGTTGTTGCTGACTATTGCCAGCTTTGCTCTACCTCTACGCAACTCCCGTACTGAAACTTTAGATCCTACCTGGACCTTCCCAGTGGAGAGTGCGAGTCTCAGCTCATTATCTATGCTACTCATCGCGTTTTCCACCCATTGTCATAAACAATTCCACGCTACCTGTTCCAAGGGGCATGGATTGTCCTACAATAATATTTTCGATTACACCTTTAAGGGGATCGATTTCTCCACGTAAAGCAGCGGCTACAAGGTGTTGTATGGTTAACTCGAATGCTGCACGAGCTAGTACACTGCTTTTTTCTCCACTTATTCCATGTCTACCAATTTGTTGGACTTCGCCAGTTTTTGTCATAATATCTGATACAAGCATTACGTGTCTAACATCAACGTCTAGTCCTTGTTCTTCCAGAACTGCGTGTGCTTCTTTTATTAATGAGTTCCTTGCTGCTTCTATTCCAAGTATTTCAGCTATTTCGTGTATGTTATTAGTTGTTGTTCTTAGAGGATCTACACCTTCAATATTTATAACGCCCTCAAGGTTGCTTCCATCGGTTCGGATTATCCATTCTCCTTCTTCTTGTACTGTTAAAACACGTTTTATTTCAGGAATTCCACGTATTTTAAATGCCATTACTGATTGTATTAGTAATTCTGGGTTTCCTGTTTTCTCTTCATCTAAACTTATTAGATATGTTCCATCACTTTGTTTTTCGAATTTTGTGGTTATTGCATCTTCAACATCTTTTTCAGAAATTCCTAATGAACTCATTCGTTCAGAATCAAAACTAATTTTTATTCCATTTAAATTAAAATCAACATTTATTTCGTCAACGACGTCGTCAATTGTAGTATAAGTAAGTTTTTGTGCTACTTCTCGAGCTAGTTTTTCGCTCTTTCTGTGTCTCATATCTAGGTGTATAGTCATTACAGGTGTTGATGGAGTTCTTCTAGCATCAACGATCTCAATTAAACGCGGTAACCCAAGAGTAACATTCTGTTCTGCAACACCAGCATAATGGAAGGTACGTAGTGTCATTTGAGTACCGGGTTCTCCGATGCTTTGAGCTGCAAGAATTCCTACTGCTTCACCTGGTTCTACAAGACTATAATCATAGTTTTTAAGAACAGCTTCGAGTACTTCGTTTAAACCTGATTCTGTCATTTCTGCTGTTGATAACTCTTTTTTAAGAGAATCTATCACACTTGGTGGTAATTGTCTTAGTAATTCAGTTATCTTATTTTCAATGAATTCATTGGAAACAGTTTTACCTTTTTTCATTGTTATTTTAATTCGATCTATTAATTGTGTTGTATTTACTGCTTTACCATGGTCACTTTTACTTGGATCTATCCCATCTTCACCATATTTGAATTGAATAATATCACCGATACTATTCCTTACTGTTCCATCGTATTCTACTCTAAGGTGTTCTAAAGCGTTGATTAATCTACGTTGCATGTATCCACTTTGTTGTGTTCTTACTGCAGTATCAACTAATCCTTCTCGTCCACCCATGCTATGGAAAAAGTATTCTAAAGGAGTTAATCCATCTCTATAACAATTATATACAAACCCTCTTGCTTGTGGTGTTGCATCATCATCTTTAAAATGGCTCAGTGTTCTATTCTCGTATCCCCTCATTATTCGTTTACCACGAATAGCTTGTTGACCAACACTACCCATCATCTGACCAATGTTTAAGCTACTACCACGAGCACCACTTCTTGTCATTATTATTCCAGCGTTACCCATTCCGAGTCCTTGTTCAACTGTTTCGCCTGCTTTGTCACGAGCTTGTGCTAATTCATTCATGACTTTTATTTCAAAGGTTTCTTGAAGGCTTTGACCGGGTAGTCGATCTAGTTGCCCAGTAGAGTATTGTTCGATAAGATTCTCAACACTTCGCTCCATTTTTCTCATTACATTATTAATCGTGTTTCTTTCTTTTTCTGGAATAATTAACTCATCCATACTGTAACTGAATCCATGAATACTTAAGAAACTGTTAATTAATCTAGTAATGCTGTTGAGGAAATCATGACCAATGTCTGTACCGTAGTCTTTAATGATTCTATGGAAAATTGTTTCTGCTCGTTCAGCTCCAATGGAGTTTTTATCAATAACTCCTGTCAATAGTTCTCCACTATCAATCATTACATAAGCATCATATTCACATTGTTCTCTGGCACATATTGGGCAATGGCGACAAATATTCGCGCGACTAACAAAACTGAAGTCCTTTGGTAAAAATAGACTAAAGATTTGTTTCCCAGTCCATAAATGTTCTGGGATTTTAACATGAGGTTCAGGAATTTCTCCTTTATATCCTGCATGAGCTAAAAGTTTTCCAACATCTGATGCAGTTAATAAAGTATCTTTTCGTGTTAACAGATATGCACCACTTATGAAGTCCTTTGTAGCTCCAATGATTGGTGCCCCATACCTTGGAGATAGAATTTGGTCTTGTACCTGCATTAAGAGCCTTGATTCAGTCTGAGCTTCTTTACTTTGAGGTATGTGGAGATTCATTTCGTCTCCATCAAAATCTGCGTTGTAAGGTGGGCATACAGCTAAGTGCATTCTGAAAGTCTTGTATGGTAAAACACGAACTCTATGAGCCATTATGCTCATTCTATGGAGCGAAGGCTGCCTATTGAAAAGAGCGATATCACCATCCTTAAGATGACGTTCGACTATAAATCCAGGTTCAAGAGTATCTGCAATCCCGCTTCTTTCAGTTACAAATTCTAGACGTATCCTTTTTTGGTCAGGTCTTATAACATATAGGGCACCAGGATGCTTATATGGTCCATTGATCACGAGACGTTTCATTTCTTCACTATTACGTGATGTAACAATGTCAGGAACTGTTAACCTAACTGCAATAGCTACAGGCACACCAACCTCATTGATATCTAAATTAGGATCGGGACTTATTACGGTACGAGCAGAATAGTCTACACGTTTACCTGAAAGATTACCTCTAAACCTACCTTCTTTTCCTTTTAGTCTCTGAGCAAGACTTTTTAGTGTTCTTCCACTTCGATGTCTAGCTGGAGGAATACCTGATACTTCATTATTGAAATATGTTGTAACATGGTATTGTAATAGTTCTGATAGATCTTCAATTATTAATGTGGGGGCACCAGCATCAATATTTTCTCGTAATCTTTGATTAATTCTAATGATATCTACAAGTTTATGTGTTAAATCATCTTCAGCTCTAATACCTGACTCAAGAATTATACTTGGACGAACATCTACAGGCGGTACTGGTAATACCTGTAAAATCATCCATTCAGGTCGAGCTACTTCTGGCTCAAAATCTAGAATGGTTAAGTCTTCATCAGGTATTCTTTCAAACCATTCCCTTATCATATTAGCGGTTAATCTTCTAGCGGATTCATCACTTTCATCTGCTTCAAGTTCTGAATTCTCTACAATTTCCTCTTCTTCTCCAGTTTCTGATTCATAGAATGTAGTTGGTTTAGCAAATTTTATGTTAGTTTGAAGCATACCACAATGCGGACACTCTTTACCCCTTTTATATTTCTTAGCTTGTTTAAGGATCTCATTTATTGTTTCATCACTAACTTTTCCAAAAAGTTTTAGATCCTCTTCTTTTCTTTTAAGGAAAAATTCGATTTCTTCGTCTTTGAGAAGAACTCTCCCACAACCACGACATGTAGCAGTTAATAGACGATATATTTGTTTAGCAAATTCAACGTGAATAACAGGAACAGCCAATTCAATGTGACCAAAATGACCAGGGCAATTAATCGCAATATTTCCACATGTTTGGCAACGTTGCCTAGGTTCTAAGGTCCCTAAACGGTGATCCATTAAACCACTAGCAATTGGTGCACCATCTTCATCATAAGTATCCGATGTTTGTATTTCAACAGCTGATAGTTTTCTAATTTCATCAGGTGGAAGTAAACCAAATTTAATTGCATCAATTAATTTACTCATTTATTCCACATCCTTAGCTAATTGTAAATTTGGAGAAAGACAGAGGCTTTGCATCTCCTGTAAAAGTAATTTAAACGCATAACTTATAGTAACAGCTTCGATTTCTCCTTTACCATCGCAGATTGGACAAATATATTTTCGTTGACGTTGATCAAAATAAGCTTGTTTTCCACATTTTTCACATACATAGATAGTATATGCATCAGATTCTTCCAGTAATCGATCTTTCAATAACATTGCAGCTCCGTGACCTACTAAACAGTCACGTTCCATTTCTCCGAATCTCAGTCCACCGCCACGTGCTCTACCTTCGGTAGGTTGTCGAGTGAGCATTTGTACTTGACCTCGAGCTCGGGCATGGATTTTGTCAACAACCATATGATGTAATTTTTGATAATATACTACTCCTATGAAAATCTCTGTATCAAATACTTTTCCACTTTGTCCATCATACATTATTTCTCTTCCACCAGGGTGGAATCCGAGTTCAGTAAGAATCTCTGCTAAAGTTTTTGCATCCTCGTTATCAAAAGGAGTTCCATCAACCGATTCTCCTCGTACTGAAGCTGTTTTCCCAGCTAAACTTTCCATAAATTGACCTACAGTCATACGGCTTGGAAATGCATGTGGATTAATTATGATATCAGGTATTGTACCATGTACACTAAAAGGCATATCTACTTGGGGAACCAACATTCCTATAACTCCTTTTTGACCATGGCGACTAACGAATTTATCCCCTAATTCGGGTATTCTATTACTTCGAACTTTAACTTTGATTAATTGACTACCTTCAATATCTTTTGTAATAAAAACTCCATCAACAGTACCATCCTCTGTAGGTCTTACTCCTACAGAAGTATCCCTTAATTGTGGACCACGAACCTCGAGGGTTCCATATTCTTCCATGAAACGGGGAGGACTAGTTCTTCCTATCAGTACATCTCCACCTTTTACTTCTGCTTCCATGGCAATTAGACCATCACTTTCTAAGTGCCTATAAGATTCAGCTCCATGATAACCTCTAATTCCTTCTTCAGGAATAGTAAGACGGTCTTTAGCTCCTCCAAGATACTGTTTACATTCTGCTTTATACATACGGAAGAAACTGCTATGACCTAAACCTCGTTCAACCGCGCTTTTATTAAAAATGATTGCATCTTCCATATTGTAACCACTGCTACTTAAGACAGCAACTACAAAGTTTTGACCAGCAGGTCTATCATTATAACCAATAACATCCATTGGTTTTGTCCTTACAACAGGTTTTTGAGGATAATGAAGTAAATGAGCTCGAGTGTCAGTTCTATCACGATAATTTAATGCATAAATTCCAGGAGCCTGTTTAGCCATAGCACCTTGGTAAGTATTGCGCGGTGACTGATTATGTTCTGCATAAGGAATTATTGCTGCAGTAACACCAAGAATAGCAAATGAACAAATTTCTAAATGGGTATGTTCAGAGCTAAGTTTCTCAGATTCAATTGCGATATAAGCATTCTCTTCTTCTTCCGCGTCAAGATATTCAACAATACCTTCTCTAACTAAATCACTCCATTGCCAACGACCTTCTCTCAAATTTCTTAAATGTCTTTGTTTTAATAGACATTTTCCGTCTTGTAGAATGATTAAAGGTCTTCTAATCCTGCCTTCATCACAATTTACATAAATTTCATTTCCACTTGAATAATAGCAGATGTTTAGCTCGGGACTAATATCACCCTTTCTTCTCATATCCCTGATTTGAACAACCAAATCTAGAGGAGCGGTCGTGTAACCTAAAAGATATCCTTCAACAAAAAGTTTAGCGCCTTCATGTCTAAGTTGCTCATCAGCGTCTTTGGCTTTAATTACGCCCATAAATTCAAGTGTTTTCTTTATTTTTTCGGGATCAGTACCTGTTGAAACACTTGCAGTTAATGCTAGATTTTTTACTAAACCACAATTTGCTCCTTCAGGTGTTTCATTTGGACAAAGTCTACCCCAATGTGTTGCATGTAAGTCACGAGCTTCAAAGTTGGGTTGACTTCTACTTAATGGAGATTGAAGTCTCCTTAAATGACTCAAAGAAGAAATTGTATTTGTACGATCAAGTAACTGGGTCATACCAACTCGTCCGCGACGCCAGTTACCTGTTGCTAAAGCATGTTGAATTCTACTAGTGATAATACCCGGTCTAACAGCTGCGCTAATTAACACTCCTTTCCTACGGCTACTCATTCGTCTAAACTGATATCTCATATCACGATATAGACTCCAAAACGCAGAACGGAATAGTTCTGCAAGTAATGGACCAGCTAATTTTATTCTCTTATTCTTTAAATGATCTTTATCATCTTCTTTACGAGTATCTAATTTTAGTTCAATGATTCGTGAAGCCATTTCACCAAGGAAAATTGCTTTATCAATTCGTTCACTCGGTTCTCTACCTATGTGGGGTAATAAGTTTCTGTCTAGGATTGTTTCTGCACGTTTGATTCTAAATTCTTTTACTTGTCCAAAAGCAACACGATTCCCTATGAATAAAATTGCGTCTTCTTTTGTATTTACATTAGCAGCTTCTCTAAAACTTGGTTCAAGTTCTGATAATATCTGTGAATCTAAACTCACCATATCTGCTACATTTTTGTCTGTTTCAACACCTAAAGCTCGCATCAATACAACGAAAGGTACTGCAACAGGTACACCAGGAATAGTTACACTCATTTCTCCCTTGGATTTTAGATTTGCTTCAATTCGTGCACGGAATCCTACTGTTGTTGAGAAAACCTTTCCCCTATAAACAGGATTACTACCACGATTATCAATTTCTACTAGCACACGATTAGGAGCAAGATCTTCTAGACTTACGATTACTCTTTCACTTCCATTAATGATGAAGTAACCACCTACTTCATCAGGATCCTCTCCAAGCTCAGTTAATTCAAGAGGGGTATGACGGGATAATAAACATAATTTTGATTTAACCATTATTGGAAGATCGCCAATATTCACTTTTTCATAAGTTTCACGACCTTCATCATCAACCATGATTTCTAAATAAAGAGGCGCAGAGTAAGTTAGATTCCTTATACGAGCTTCACGTGGATATACCTCTCTGATTGTCCCATCAACCTCGACAACACGTGGATCTCCAACCTCAATGCTACCAAATTTAATCTCATATGTATGATTTGGAACTTCAATTGTAATACCACCTATCTCATCAATTATCTGCTGTAAGGTATTTTCAACAAAGTCATTATAACTATCAAGGTGCTGTTTAACGAGCCCTTCCTCTGCGAAAAAGCTCTTCATAAGACTCCAATTCTCTTCCTCAGCAAGAAGCATTTAACCAACCTTCAATTAAATTTAAATAAATACTGCAAGGGTTAGGAGTAATTTTTATTGAAAAGCCTAACTTTAAACCAATCCCTCCACTCTTTGAATCATTTCTTAGAAGTCGCCCTAACCCTGCAGAAGCTATGCAATAGGGAGATTACTTACTAATAAATCTTTTTGGTTAATTAATAAGCAAAAAATCAAGTGTTTAGAAAAATCATAAAATTAAATAACCTATAAGGAATTTAAAAAAATTAAGGGAAAATGTTTAGTTAGTGTACCTTTCAGAATACAAACCTTTAATAGTCAAATTCGTTTATTCGAATAGAGCCTATAAGGGGAAATAAGCAAGGAGATCATGATTTGGCTGAAATGATTGAACGAGTACTCGAGAGGAGTCTTGGAAAAACAGTTTTAATTAAAGTAAGAGGAGGAAAAACTCTTAGAGGAACCCTCGAAGGTTTTGACCAGCATGTTAATTTAGTATTAAAAGATACTGAAAATGTTAGTGATAACATGAATTCAGAACATATTGGTACTATTGTACTTCGAGGAGATAATGTAATAATGATCTCACCTCCACCTGAAGAATGAGGAATAATTAATGCCAACTAAACATGCCTTACATACAGGTAAACGGATTCATATTAGATGTAGAAGATGTGGACGTCGATCTTATCATGTTAGATTAGCTAAATGTGCAGCTTGTGGATTTGGTGAAACTAAGAAATTAAGACAATATAATTGGGGTCGTAAAGATCTTCAGAGAACCCGACGATTAGTCTAAAAAGATTATTCAAAAAAATATTAAATTTTAAGTAATAACAGATTATTTACTAAAACATTTAAAAAAGAAGAAGCTCGTTTATGTGATGAGCGGGGATACCCGAGACTGGCAAAGGGGCGAGACTTAAGATCGATCAGCTCGGGAAGAGATCTCGTAGCTCAGGCTTTCGGGGGTTCAAGTCCCCCTCCCCGCATTA
>JAFGHP010000092.1 GCA_016930055.1 Candidatus Bathyarchaeota archaeon
ACCAGTTTTCAAGACTGGCGCCGTAGTCCGCTTGGCTACCCCGGCTCAGAAGACTTAATTTTGATTCTCTAGAATATTATCGCTTAAATAAATATTATTAAACTTAATGTACAAATATTCGAATCAATTTTGTTTTTAAATAATATTTATACATTTAAAAAATATTTAATAAATGTTTATTGAAATATTTTTGATTTTTTTGAGTTATATAAATAGTATTTAATAAATTGCTGTAAAACCTTCGACTGTTTCTTTATCTAATTTTTTGATGAGCTCTATGATTAGTCTTATTGCATTTTCTACGTCTTTTAGGCTTAGTAACCCCACGTGACTGTGAATGTGTCTTGTTGGGACTCCTATTACTATTGTTGGGCATCCTCCCCTTCCCATATGTATTTTTGCACCATCTGTTCCTCCTGATCTAACCATACTTAATTGTAGAGGAATTTGTGCTTTTTTTGCTACATCAATTACAAATTCTTTGTATGGTTGATTTGGAATCATGCTACCATCGTATGTTATTAATGATGGCCCTTTTCCCATCTTTGTCGGTGCATCTTGTGATCTTATTCCAGGAACATCTCCAGCAATATCTACTTCGAGGACAATGCCAACATCAGGCTCAATTACATGAGTTATTGTCTGAGCACCTCTTGTACCGACTTCTTCTTGAACAGTAGCTGCACCATAAGCTGTATTATTATGTATTATTTGCTGTTCTTTAATTCGTTTTAAAGCTTCTGCTATTATGAATGCACCAATTCTATCATCGAAAGCCTTGCCCATTGCCACTTTACCATTTTGAATAATTTCAAATGGGCTCCATGGAACTGCTGGGTCTCCTATTCTTATTCCTGCTTCCTCAACTTCTTCTTGGCATGAAGCACCAATATCAATAAACATGTCTTTTTTCTCTACTACTTTACGTCTATCCTCGTCTGAAAGAAGATGAGGGGGTTTAGCAGCAATTATTCCTATTATATCTCCTTTACTTCCTCTTATAAGCACTCGTTGACTTAGAAGAACTTGATCCCACCAACCACCTAAAGGATTAAAGCTTATGTAGCCTTCTTTAGTAATTCCTGATACAATGAATCCTACTTCATCTGTATGTCCAGCTAGTAATATTTTTGGATTATCAAATGATCCTTTAGATACAAATGCTATACTTCCAAGTTTATCTGTGACAATTTGGTCAGAGTAAGGTTCCATATATTTTTTAAGAATTTTATTTGCTTCTCTCTCAAAACCAGAAGGTCCAAACGATTCCATTAAATCTTTCATTAATTTTAAAGATTTTTCATCTAACATTTCTATCAATGTTAATAGCATTTATTTAGAATTAAAATTTGTCCAAGTTGCTTCCACAAACTGGAGGTTTTAACACTATATAGATTATTTGTTAATTACAAAAAATACACAATTATAATATTATGGTTAATTATAGACTTAAAATATTACCATTTTTTAAAGCAACCAACACATTTCTCACTAATTAATTTAATGCTGGAAAACAACCGTCTATTTAATAATAATGTGTTAATAAACTGATATTAAGAATAGATAATTTCAATTAAACATGCAATATTTGTATACGAATAGGTTTTATTAATTTGACAAGACAATTTGTGGATAAGGAGTCAGGCCTCGAATACTGTCGTCCTTTGTTGCCGTTGGGGCGGCCTACTCCGAGCCCTTCAGATTTAGCAGCCTTACTGTTCCTCAGAAGCCCAGTACCATATAGCCTGACTCACAATTATCTTTATTATATTAATTTAAAAGGTTATTCTCTCATTATATGAGAATAACCCAAAAATATGAGATAAACTAAAGACAAATGGGATAATAATTTTTAATATGCACAATCATTTGATTACTAATATTAAACATCAATAACTTTTCAATCAAAAAATCAGATTAGAATTGAGCAAATATCTGAGTTTAAGAAATAATTTTACGTGTTATTGTTAAATAACCTGAATGACCAATCATTAAAGTTTCTGGGCGTGTCCTATTTTCTGCTACCGTAATTTTGCGAAGTATTAATTCAACTGTTTCAATATCAATAAAAGGATACTTTTCTATCTCATAGACTGTTTTCATAACCTGTTCTATTGTAGGGCTAAAAGATATGAAAACTCCACCCCCCTTCAAAACCTGCCAAACATGAGGAACAACTAACCAAGGCGTTGCTAAATCAAGGATGACTCCATCAATATTTTTCTCGTCAATACCTAGACATATATCTCTAAGTTTCATTTCAACATAAGATGATAAACTTGCTCTTTCGATGTTAATCTTGGATATTTTTTGTGAACGTTCATCAATTTCATATGTGAATATTTTACCATCAGGTTTTACGATATTAGCTAATGAGATGGTTAAAGCTCCACTTCCCGTTCCTGCTTCTACTACTTTAGAACCATTGCTTATTCCTAATTGATATAGAATATAACTAATATCTTTTGGATACAAGACCTGAGTCCTTCTGTCAGTTTTCAAAACACGATCTCGGATTAAAGGCGGTAAAGCATAAAATATTGCTCCTAGATTTGTACGAAAACTAGAACCCCAAGGTTTTCCGATAATATCATCAAATAATAAAAATCCTTTATGAGTGTGAAACTGTTTCCCTATTTCTGCTTTAACTAAATATGTACGTTCTTTATCAAGCCAAAGGAGAACATCCTCACCAGTAAGTATTTTATCCACATTATCTTAATAACTTAACAAAAATAAAAACCCCGACATTTAAACTATTTTTTAAAGAAAATTATGATTAAAAATATAATATGTTTAAATACACATATAAATAATAGTTATGTTAACGTAATGAA
>JAFGHP010000093.1 GCA_016930055.1 Candidatus Bathyarchaeota archaeon
AGTTCATTCCAACGTTTTTTGTTGATTTCAAAATAATGTTCCATACATTACAATTTGATTAATCATAATTAAGTGCTATTCAAGATTTCTCTGTATTTCATTTAACGCATTTTAGTTATGAGGCTTGGATTAGCGTATGATTCTTAAACTTTAAGGTGTTTTTAAGGTTTGATGCATGTTGTCTGGTGTTGATGAGCTTAAAGAGCTTAATGATAAGCTTGAAGCTGTGATGCACCGACTAGATTATCTTGAAGCAATTCTAACAGAGTCACGTAACTATCCTGAGTTAACTGGAATTCTCCGTGATTTACGTGTAGGCGCTGGTCTATATGGGGAGCCTTTAAAAATGATTCAACGGCTTATAGGGCTTCGCCGTTTATTGGAGAGGGAGTCTGATTTACGTGACGAGACAAGTAGAGCAATACTTAATGCTTTAGCTTTAAAAGGCCCTATGAATATCTCTGCTTTAACTCGCGAAGTCGCGTATGCGAAAGGTAAATCTTCTCGTGTCACTGTTAGAAAAAAAATTCAAGAACTTTTATCAGAAGGAATCATCAAAAAGGCTGAAGGTAACAATTATTGTTTAACTGAGTAACCAACCAATGATCAGTTTTAACCACTACACCTATTTTCTTTAACCACTTCTACTATATTCAGGTGAAAAATTATGGATGAACATGAACATAAGAGACATAGGGAAGATATTCCCGTTGAAGAAATCACTGCTTTACTCGATGCTGTGAATACAAGGCTTCCAAGTTTAATTAAAAACTTGCTAGATAGCTTATATTCACCTGAAGCAGCCACTAAAATGGGTAAAGCTGTAGCTGATTTCAGGAAAGCTCTCATTGATGGAGGTATACCAGAAGCTGAAGCAATGGAGATGACTAAACAGTATCTTTCAACATTGAATCTTATTTCCCGCAGCGCTAATGGTAAAGGTTTCAGAATGGAAAAAGAAAAGAAAGACGAAGAGGAGTAAGTCCGATGGCCTCCGAAATGCTGAAAGTAGTCCCATCCTCTATGGGTCTACTTTTGCGTCTACCAGGAATTTACACTAGATTATACTTTGCAAGACGGAGAGCCCTTAAAAACTTTAAAAAAGAATTAGTAAAAAACGGGTTAACATGGGAAGCAGCAGAAGAATTAGCTCAACTATACCCAGACATTACAAAACTCGGCTTTCAGAAATATTTAAAAAACACATAATCTATTTTTTTCTTAAATTTTAAGGTTTCATGAATTGTCTTTTAACTTTCTCAACAGCCTCTCCAAGTTCTTCTATGTTTTCTATAGTACCTAGGTTTTTTTGATTCGCCATCCTTATGTGTGATATATAATTTGGGTCGAATCCCATTATTCTTGCTGCTGTTGCATCAGTTGCAACTGGGTCAAATCCAGCGATTATTAAATCCATCTTAACTGGATTACCATGAACAGGGCCTCTGCCTTCCATACCTACAAAACCATCAATCACTGTTAATGCAGGTTTTAGCACTTTATTTATGTCTACAATTACTTTGTCTATACCCATAAAATGGTATTTACCTTTGAATTTTTCTGGGAGGAGACCAAACATATTCTTCATACCCAGAGTTACGTCTGTCTGAGAGTGTGTTTTGAGTTTAGCAGCGCTAATTATTGGGTAATCTAAAACTATTCTAGGGACTCTAATGTTTTTTAAGACTTCACCATCTGGTATAGGTATCTCAACTTTATCTGGGGCATGACGAAGGTTAATCCATTCAATATCTCTTCTATCGCAGAGGTCTTTCATTCCGCTTGTAACTAATGCTTTGTCAGCGTTGGTCCCTGTAGCATCTGACTCCACTACTATTGGTTCAATATTAATTGCTCTTAATTTGTCTACAATTCCTTCAACAACCATTGGATCTGTTGTTGCTCCAGTTGCCCAATTTTTGGTAGTAATAAAATTTACCTTAATAAGAACTGTTTTAGTACTCTGGAATCTTTTTTCATATCCCAATAGATCTAATGCTCTATATACTGGTTCTAAACCTCGTTCGCCCTTTACAATTGCTACCTGTGGCAAATTTATTCACCAAAACAAATACATCCCTTTTAATATGTCTTGACCTCTAAAACGTTTATTTTAATTAATAACTATTTGATTTTTTATAAATTTATTCATGGGTGTTAAATATTGTTTTGTAATACGATAGAACTAGTGGATTACATGAAAACGAATCCCTATTTGGATATAGATAAAGCGATTTTAGGTGAAGTATATACAAGCACTGAAGCTATGGATAATTTAACGGAATTATGCGATGAGTATGGTAGTAGGTTTCCTGGAACTCCTGGAGATAAAGGATCCGTAGATTTCATGGTTAAAAAGTTGAAGAGTTATGGTCTTGACAATGCTCATTATGAGACTTTTAAAATTCCTGGTTGGATTAGAGGTAAAGCTAAGCTTAGTATAATTGAGCCTGTACCGAAGGAGCTTGATTGTATTTCGTTACCTCTTGGACTTGCTGGTTCAGTTGAAGCTGACCTTGTTTACCTCGCTGAAGGTCCAGCAGATGTATATGAGAAGAGGAAAGCAGAGATCGATGGGAAAATTGTGATGGTTTCCAATAAGAATCTACCAGGCACAAGGTCTTTACATAGGAGTGAAAAGTTTCACAGAAGCATTCTTGCTGGTGCCAAAGGATGGATCTATATGAACCAAAACCCAGGGATAGGCCCCGTAACTGGTGGAGTTTCCCCAATTATTCCTTCAGTTGGTTTAGGTTATGAAGAAGGAATGTTTCTTGTACGTTTACTGAAAAGGAA
>JAFGHP010000094.1 GCA_016930055.1 Candidatus Bathyarchaeota archaeon
GCACCAGTGATGCCACACTTGACAGAAGAAATATACAGTCATCTTTACTCTGAAGGAGATAAAGAAAGCATCCATGTAACTGAATGGCCCACACAAGAACCTAAAAACATTGACAATGAAGCTGAACGGATAGGAGACCTCGTTATCGACGTGATAACAGAGTTACGTAAAGAGAAAAACAGAAAAGGATTAAGCTTGAACAAACCTATGAAAAAATTAACAATCTTCACCGACGAAAGAACTTCTGAAGACGTCCAGAAATGTGAAAAAGACATCAAAGAAACATTAAAAATAAATGAAATAGAATACACTGAAGGAACAGGGGAACGAACAGTAGAAGGAAGAAGCAACATATCTTTCACCCTAATAGAGTAAACATTACACTGGAAAACTTCAAGGATTAATCAAATTGGAAATAATAATTGACAAAGAGTTAATCGAAGAGTTACTAGAGTTTGCCCGTTTTAAACACCCAAATGAAGCAATAGTGCTGCTTCGAGGAGATATTAAAGAAGATTCAATATCAATAACTGACTACCTGTACCCACCATACGGTTTCTCTAACAGAAGCTCAGCAGGCTTCCCCACTCATATGATCCCCCTCGATTTTAGGATAGTTGGTACCGCTCATTCTCACCCAACTGGACCAAATACGCCATCAATTGTAGATTTACATAATATTTATGGAAGATTAATGGTGTTGCTGGGTTATCCCTACAACATCAACACCGTCGCAGCTTATTCTAAGAACGGTGAAAAAATTAATATCAAAATAATTGACTAAATCAGCCACCCGTCATGATTGGGAAAACAGTTACTTTCATACCAGGATCGAGTGAAGCGGATGGCCATAGGCGTTTTCCTTCAACTAAAACTCCGATTAAACGACGGTCATAAGCATAAAGTATGTCTTCACCTAAAGTTTTGATAAAATTTCTAAGTGTAGATGCATTTTTGACTTCAATGATCATTAGTTGAGGATACACGTTTTAACTTGTTAAAAGGTGGCTTTTATGAGTTATCTCTTATTATAGACGCTGATCTCCCTTTTCTTTTCTTGAAACCGTTTAAACCATAAATCAACGTTTTCTCTAGTAACATAATTTTTGTGGTGCCTGAAACCTCCTTGAAACCCATGCGGTATATGTAGTAATTCGTGTATCAGAGTTCTTTCTTGACCAGCTGGCGTTAATCTATCAAACTGTTCCGAAATTACCTCTATAATATAAATTGGTTCAATACTCATGGCTATCTGCCAGATTCTTCCTAATCCATGAATTCTAGCCAAGATCCTTTTAGATTGTGAACCCCTGCTCCTTACACATAAAACGTTATCAGATTTTATGTGGTTAAATCTAAGGAGCTCAATTATCTCGGTTATTCTTTGTTTAATGTCGGGGGCATCAAAGTATTCTATCAATATCACAAATATTATGATGCAGTAATATTCAATATTTCCGGCATTTTTTTAACTGCTTTAATCAAAGGCACACCCAAAACAACGAAAATGACAGTATTAGTGACTGTGTGGATTATTGGAGGCCAAGGATAATATAAAGGAATAAAAGTCAGATAGATAGCGGTCCAGATGTCACTGTAAACAGGATAAGCAACCGCGAAACCAATGCTGGAAAAAACATCATACAGGAAAGTCAAAAAAAACCCAATCAAACCAAGTTTTAAAGCGAAACGAGACGACTCGGGTTGAAACATTTTAGAAGTTAACCACCCCCCATAACCAAAGATTGCTCCCAAAACCATCATAATAAACAACAAAACAGGGGAAGTAGTATAAAGCCAGGCTGCTGGATGAGCAAAAGGATATGGTATAAGCATATAAATTACTAAAGAAATTCCCCCAACTGCTATTCCTACTGTCTGCCCGAAACAGTAACCTCCCACAAATATTAGAACTGTCATAAACTCGAATAATCCTGGTAAACTAGGTGCTGCCAAACCTCGAGCATAAGCAATTGCTACGACTAAAGCGGAGTATACTGCTGTTAAGGCTAATTGTCGAGTGTTCACAGTAATTCACTATGCTTCTAATGTATAATTATTTCTGAAAAAGGAATCAATCTGAAAGCTAAGCTAAGATTCAATAAGTTGGTACAAATAAAATATTAGTTAGCATGGACTACAGGTTTCTAGTTTTCGTCTCATTAGGAGACAGCATGACTGCAGGTTTCCAGTCTCCTTCACTCGACAATCCTAATGGAAACAATTTTCCCTATACTCGGGTGCTTGAACAACTGATCTGGTCGGATCTAAGGCAGAGAAACATAACAAACATCGGTGTAGTAGTTGAAAACGAGGGTATAAATGGTGACAGAATTGGTGGAATGATACTCAGATTTAATCCACGTGTTACTCGACATAAACCAGATTATGTCATTATCTGGGGGGGATATAACGATCTGCATCCAAATATAGAGATACAAAAAATTGCTTTGGATCTTAAAAAATTATATGATATGACAAGACAAATTGGCGCAGAACCAATAGCATGCTCTCTAACACCATCAAGAAGACAATCAACACCCTCAAGAATTATTGAATTAAACAAACAAATAGAAACCATATGTCTTAAAGAGAAAATATTGTACGTTAACTTATACAATGCCCTCATCGATGCTGAAGGAAAACTGGATTCAAAATACACTAACTGGGGAGGACATTTAAACAATTTAGGTTACACCAGAGTAGCTGAAACAATTTTCGACAAAGCTATTAAAAAAATAATATCAGACATGGAATAAAGGTTTCATTTCATTAACAAAAATCCATTATCTGTAAAATGATTTTACTCTTTTTACGCGTAGCATTTATAATATACCTGTTCACACTACTGCTGAGGTTCATAAATTGACTAAGAAAAGGAGCAGCGGAGGCCGCAATAAAGGCGATAAAGGTAGCTCTGGAACAGTCCAGTGTAGTATATGCGGGGCTCTGGTGCCCCGAGATAAGGCGAAGAGGCAAACAAGGTATACTTCCCTTATCGATTCTAGACTACTCAAAGAATTACAGCAACAAGGCTCAACCATTCAGAGAACAAAGGTAACAAAATACTTCTGCATTAGCTGTGCAGTTCATAGAGGAGTAGTCAAAGTTCGTGGAAAAGAAGAACGAAAATTTACTCCTCGCAGAAGAAGAAGGACACAAGCTTAAGCAGTTTTCTTCTTAAAAAATAATATTCTTTGAATCACCGTTAGGTGAGCTAATACTCCAAGTATTATTATTCCATATTTTAAAAACTCAACATTATAAGTTGAAGCAACCGTGAATAAGGATAAAATGATCATTCTTTCAGCTCTTTCAGCTAATCCAACTGAAGCCATATTTATTCCCAACGACTCCGATTTTGCACGAGCATAACTGACCATAATAGAACCAATTATCGTTGCTAAACCAACATAGAGATCACATAAACCAGAAGCAGTAATAGCCGCTAACACAACTGCGTCACTGTACCTATCAAAAACGGAATCAAGGAAACCGCCGAAGACAGTGACTTTTCCAGTGGTCCTCGCAACAACTCCGTCGATAGCATCTAAAAAACCAGAAAATAAAACCAGTAAACCCGCGATAAGCAGATTTGAACCATTATTATTTTGTATATAGAACCATGCGGATAATACAGATACTACTAAACCTAATACTGTAATCGTGTTGGGGGTTAGACCTATATCTGCTAAGGGTTTAACACTTCTAGCAACAAGTTCTTCAAATTGTTTCTTAAACTTGCTAGAGACCAAATCGATTTCATATTGGTGAGGTGCATTTTAAGCATTTATAATTATTAGTTACCAAAACAATGTTAATTGCATCGAAATGTTAAAAGAACCTTCATATATACCCAATTATTTATTAGAGTATACAATAAGAATAAGTTTAATATAGCGAGGGTGCCAAGTATTGAAAGAATCTTATCTAGTTGATGATCCTTTAGGTCAAGGCAAAATTGAGGTATTGAAATACTCTGATTATATACAAGGCATAGAGCCTAGAAGAGGAAAAGTCAGAGATGTCTACGATTTAGGGGGAGAGATGATTATTGTCACTACAGATAGAATTTCTGCTTTTGACGTTGTATTTCCAACCTTGATACCTCATAAAGGGGAAAGCTTGAATCGGCTTGGAGAATTCTGGTTTAAAAAAACAAGCAGCGTTTTCCCTAATCACTTCAAAACTTTAGAAGATCTACGGGCAATGAGGGTAAAGAAAGCTAGAAGAATTGATATTGAATGGGTTTGTAGGGCTTATCTATATGGTTCCGCTTGGCGTGCATATAATGATGGTGCAAGAGAAGTAAGTGGAGTAAAGCTGCCAAATGGTTTA
>JAFGHP010000095.1 GCA_016930055.1 Candidatus Bathyarchaeota archaeon
TCATTTCTGGACCACATTTTTTGCATGTTATTCCTTGGGCATCGAATCTTCTATCTAGAGGGTCATTATATTCTGTAATACATTCTTCACATAAAGGAAATTCATCCATATGAGTTCTTTCTCTATCATAAGGTAAGGATTTAATTCCAGTAAATCTTGGTCCACACCAAGCACACGCAGTAAATGGATATTCATACCATCTGCTGTGTATATTTTTCATATCTTTTAGACATTCTGTACATATTCCAATATCTGGTGGAAAAATACCTGATAATTGATTATTATCATTTTTACTTTTATCTATTTTAAATTCATTAAATCTATTCCTAAATGGATTATATTTTATTTTTACATCATTTATCTCTGATACCGAGGGCGATTCGTTTTTAACAGCATTTATAAGGTTTTTAATGTTTTTTTCTGAACCCTCAAGAACCACTTCAACTCCTGCATCTCCCCGATTTATAACATATCCTTTAAGTTTGTAACGTGTAGCTAAACGATAAATAAAAGGTCTAAATCCTACTCCTTGTACTCTTCCTGAGATTAGTATATATGCTTCAATTAGTTTAGCTGAATTCAATATGTTTTAGATTATTGAAACACCATGCTTAATAAATAATGAGATTTTATTTTATCATTATTCATAATTTTTAAATATGAATTTTAAATATTGATAGAAATATTTTCTAAAAAGTATGTTAAAAATAATTTTTAATCAAAAGAGTAAAAAAGGTATATGATAATTAAGAATTAGAGTATAGAAAGGGTATGGATTTGGAGTTAATATTCACTTCAATGGTTTTATTAGCTTTAATTCTAGTTGCTTCTTTTCTATTTGTTAAACGTATCAAAGCAGCTCAAATAGAGTATGAAAATGCTAAAGAGTCAGTTCAAAATATTACTTTTGGATTTTCTCGTCAAGTAATAAAACTTGAACAAGAATTAGGAAACTCTAAAATAGAAGCAACAACCGCAAAAATTGCTGCTTCAGAAGCTTATAAAAATAGTGTGGAAACAAAAGAAACTACATTAAAAGCGTTAGAATCTGTAAAAACTATTCAAAATCAAACCGATACTGATAGAAATTTGATAAAAAACTTGGAAACACGTATAGATAATACAGATGTTGAATTAGATTCTCTTAAAAAAGAACTACAAAAATTATCTTCTGTTCCAAAAACTAGAGTAAATTTACCCCAACAAATACCGGTTGCTATTCCTGTACAACAAGAAAATATTATTGATAGACTTACTGATACCGAAATTAATATTCTACAAAAAATTGCAGATTTAAATGAAGGAACTGTTCCTGAAATTAAGGAGCATTTAGGTTTAACAAGGGAACATACTGCAAGAATGTTAAAAAAATTATATGAAACCGGATATGTTGATCGTAGTACAAACAGTATGCCATATCGTTATACTGTACGTAAAGAGATCCGTGATTTGATTATAATACATAAAGAAAATCCTAACCTTTTTGAAAAATAAAAATTAACATATGAAGACAGCATAGGTTTTATACCCTTCATTCCTAATGAAGAATTTATGATAACTACAAATATTGAGAAGGCACCTAAACTAAGTCCTGTCGAAGGATTGACAATCCATATTGTAGGAAATACTGAGAAAATGATGTTATCCTATATTATAGCTAAACCAGGAGCCTTCATTCAACTTCATGAACATCCTCATGACCAAATAGGAGTATGTATTAAAGGAAATGGGGAACTTTTTTCAGGAGAAAAAATTATTCAGACAAAACCTGGTACAAGTTGGACAATTCCTGGAGGAGAACCTCATTATTGGAAAAATACTTGTCAAGAAGAATGTCTTTTAGTAGAGTGTTTTTCACCTCCTAGAGAAGATTATTTAGCAATAGCGAAATAATTTAGTAGTGGATCTCTTTGAGTAATAATATACCTGCTTTCTTATCCAAAGTAATTGAAGCGGGTTATCAGTTAAGCCCTGAGGCTTTTAACTTCTTATTAGGGATCCCAAATGAAACAGCAGAGAAATTAATAGAGAAAGCAATAATTAAGGCAAGTACTGAAACAGACTTTAATTTCATATTTAATCAAAAATATTTGTTTAGTTTAATAGAGACACCTAAACCAATTCAACTTCCTGTTAAATACGAAAAAATTCCTGCAAAAAACAGTTTATTGTCAATAAAAATCCATGAAGAAGTAGAATCAGAGCCAGCCAGTAACGTAGAGGGATTTGTTAAATATTTTCAAAGTAGATATGAACAATTAGAAGGAATTCTGAAAAGACGTGTTGATCTTAAAGATGCTATATCAATAAGCTCTTCATTAAAACAGCCGTTAAAGACTAAATTAAAAACAATTGGTATAGTAACGGAAAAAAGAATGAGGGGTCCTCGATTATTTATTGAGATTGAGGATAAGGATTCTTCAATTTCCGTCATGGCTTCAGACGACCAATCAGTTCGTAAGGGCTTAGAAATTCAAGAAGATCAGGTTATTGGTGTTGATGCTATGAAATATACTGAGGATCTTTTAGTTGCTAACGATTTTATTTGGCCTGATGTTCCAACAAATCAACCTAATAGGGCTGAAGAGAATATTTGTGCTGCCTTCTTAGCTGACATTCATATTGGAAGTAAATATTTTCGTCAGGACCTTTTTGAAAAATTCATAAAATGGATCAATCTCAAGCTTGGTCCTATTCAATCAAAAGAACTTGCTTCAAGAGTTAAATACATAGTAATTGCAGGTGATTTAGTTGATGGAATTGGTATTTATCCTGAACAACTTGATGAATTAAACATTGTAGATATTTATGAACAGTATAATGTAGCAGCTGAACTTCTAAGTTTATTACCTAAATATATTGACATAATAATAATACCTGGAAACCATGACGCAGTAAGACATAGTCTTCCTCAACCCCCGATCCCTAAACATTATGCAGAAAAATTATATTTAGACGAAAGAATTCGGATGTTAGGTAGTCCTACTGAAATTAACCTAGGAGGAGTAGAAATATTAGTTGAGCATGGCAAATCACTAGATGATATTCTCAGTTCTACTCCTGGATATGATTTTCATGAACCAATAAAAGCTATGGAGTTATTATTTAGGTGTCGTCATATTGCACCACGTTATGGTCAGAGTACACCAATTGCTCCAGAAAGTGTAGATAGATTAGTCATAAAAAACATTCCTGATGTAATGGTAATGGGGCATGTTCACATAAATCAAACACGAAAATATAAAGGAGTAACTTTAATATCTGCTGGTGCCTGGCAAGAACAAACTCCTTTCCAAAAAAGAATGAATTTAACACCAACAACTGGTATTGCATCTATTCTTGATTTGCAGACACATCAATGCATAAATCTAGATTTCAACAATTTTGAGTAACGCTTTTAGCAATAATATTAGCTACACGAACAGGTTCAGGTATTCTACATAACATAGCAGCATATTTTAATACTTTAAAGCCCCATTCTTTTGATTCTCCAACAATTTCATAGAATATTTTTGGTTCGCTGTCTTTTACTTTAACTGAATATAATTCACCTAAATCTATTATACACTTCCATTTTTTTTCCCAATCTGTGTAAATCTTCTTCAAAGCATTATACATTTTTTGACTGTTTGGTTTTTTACCCATATATACAATTACTGGTTTACCTGTATTTTTGTTTAATAATTTAGCATCAATTATGTTAAAACCAGCAAAAGATATTCCCCCAAGAATAACCGCATCGAAAAAAAGATTGTCGATCACTTTTAGGAGGTTTTCTGTAGCGTCAAAACCATCTATTGTTACTTTAGCGAATCTAACTTCTTCAATCGTTGGTCCTACCATTTTTACTACGCATAATAATGTATTTCCAAAATTTAATCTAGGATAACCCTTGAAACTGCCATCTTCAACTCCTAATAGAGTATAAACCTCATTGGTAGTCAATACTTCTCTAATTTACCTTTAATTTGGCATTTAATAAGGAACTGGGGATACACCTTTTTTGGGACCCTCACATGCCCAGAATTTATCAAAATTTTTTCTATTCCCCTCAAGGCTTCATAGTCAACATCTTTATCAATAATAAGTGTACCACTACATTCTATTCTAAATGGGCCCATATCTTTACTAATTTCTAGAATATCATTTTTGGAGAGAGAAACTTCACCTTCATCATCTACTGTAAGAATAAAATTCCCATTAATAGAATCATTCAATGGATCATTAAAAATATCAGAAGAAGCGTTTGGAGACGCATCACCATTAATAAATGCTTTTAATGCTGAGTTAACAACATCACTGACTCTTTTACCATCCTTTTTTGCCATTGAGAAAACCTCATTGTAAAGACCAGTATCGAGTCCTCTTATGGCGACGGTTTTCCGAGTCATTTTGTTTACAGCACAACCTGATAACTTGTTTACTTGTTTACATGTTAACAAGTAATCTTATAAGCTTATCGGACATGATTCCTTTCTTGCCGACGATCCGGTATATTTTGGAGTTTGACTGTATGGCTCGTTCGTTTCCGCTAAAAGATCCGTCAACCGGTGATAAAAGTAGATCGGTTAATAGACCCTCTTTAGACGATACAAATTTTGTAAAATATACTCAAGTTTTCAGGAAATTACTGCTCTTGAATGAAAAAAATGATTTATCTACAACTTTAAAAAACATTCAGGAATTACTTAATTTTAGTGAAAACATATTTAGTAGTCCTGCTGTGGCTGAGTCTTTCTTATATTTTTGTTTACATGGGGCTGCAACTGCTTGGGTTTTACAAACTGAATTAAATATGCCTGAGGCAACTGTTTATAGAACTATTAAGCGTTTAAGGGCTCTTAATCTTATAAGTCCTGCAGTTAAAGTTGCTAAAATTCAATCTTCGAAAGGTGGACCTCGCCCGACTGTTTGGTCTCTTGAGAGTGCTTCTGGAGATGAAATTGCTTCTGCGTTAAAACATCATTATAAATTACTTAGTCCAAAATATCGGGTAGCTGAAGAAGTTGCACAGACAATACTCGATCAGTATATAAATAAAGGTAAAGAAGAAATTAGTTACAGAGATATTGTACAACAGATTAAAGATATGAAAATACCCTTCAAAGCCCCCGATATAGCTGAATTAACCGCACAATATCTTGGAGAAAGAGGAGTAAAAGTCTGGCGTTAAGTAAGCTTATAGTATAATACTCCTTCTTTATTATTTTCAATGATTTCGTTTTTGTTTCTCAAGTAAACTAGATGAGCATATGTTTCTGTTGCTGCCATTCTTTTTGTCCAGAAATCCATTTGTGGCCAAGGTCTACTATCCCAGCTTACTCTGCTACTAATTTGATAAATCGTTTTTTCTCCTTTTCTTGTAGCATCAATAATTTCTTCGCAGCGTACTTTATGGTGAATAATTAATTGTTCAATGCGTTCAGCTAAATTACTAAAATTATACTCGTGTCCAGGTAAAACTAAATCCACAGGTAAGTCACGAACTTTCTGAAGGCTTGTTAAATAGTCATTTAGGGGATCTCGTTCACCCCAAATATGCATGGCTACATGGCTTGTTATTTTTGGTAAAACATGGTCTCCACTGAATAGAATACGGGTTTCTGCATCGTAAAGACAAATATGTTCTCTTGCATGCCCTGGTGTCCAATAAACATTTAATTTCTTATCCCCTAATCTAAGAATTTGGTTATCTTCTAAAATGTTATCAATTTTTAAAGGATCTGGAGGAGGTCTAATTGTACTTTCAAGGCGACCAAAAATTTGCGTAATATCTCCTCCCCCCATCATATTAATTTCGTCAATTGTTAAACGAGGAATATCTTTCCAAATTTTTTGTTCTTCCTTTTGTTTTTCAACTGCTGATCGATGAGCAAATACTATTGCATCACTTTTTGAGCGGATATATTCTACAAGACCAATATGATCTCCATGAAAATGCGTTGGTATAATATGTTTTATATCAGTTATTTTTGCATTAACTTCACTTAATTGTTTTTCTAGAGCATCATAAGCATCACGAGCTTTAATACCTGTATCTATAATAATGCCTGAATCAGAAAAAAAATAACAAAAAGTGTAGCCGAGAGGATTAAAACGCATAGGAATTTTAAACTGAAATACATCGTCAGTTATCTTCAATTAAGTCACTCTTAGCGGTTGAATATATACACACACTTAAACTTTGATTAAAAATCAGAACAAAACAGGATCCCTTATAATAATCTAAACTTTAAAAATTCCCATCAGAAAAAGTATAATTTTAAATTCACTTAACATAAAAATACTTAAAACACAACAAGAGAACAATAAAAAATTTTTAAACAGCCTTCTTTTTTTCTATTTGAAATATTCAATAAACTTTTTCCTTTTGTCGATTAGAAACAGCAGTAATAATATTCCTGAAACAACACCAATCTTCATAAAAAGCAAGTCCCACTCAAAAATCGTGGGTCCTAAATCAACTTCATTAACAAGATTCATCCAATTGGTTGAAAGAAAGTATATACCTAAAGAAAATAGAATTGGATCAACAACAAATCTTCTAGAATAAACCATAATCCCCGTATCTTCATCATACTGACAAGCAATACCTATGGACCCTATTTTGATTTGAACATTATGTGAAACTAATAAAACACACGTCTGCCTTCCTGTAACTGTATTCTCATTAGATTTAACAATTTTTTCACAAACATACTCGAATCCAGGAATATTTGAGATTAACCCGTCTTCAATCAAGTCATCCGAATCCTTGAAAAATAGAGTAACACCGATTATGCTGTTGTTTAGATAAGAAATTTCATTCGTCACAGTATTATACAAGAGGATGCTGGTTCTATTATATACTGGCTGAGAATGATAGGTAACGTTAATTGAAGCCTTGAATTTAATGAGATCACCTATTGGTTCCAAAAAAGTAATATTCAACTCACCCTGCATCCAATTAAGATTTGTTTGATGAATGTCTTCACCCTCAATTGTATTTAATGTAAAGTGTTTTATTTCAATTTTATAATTCAGTTCAGTTATGTTATTAGGTAACCCACTGCTGCTTAGGATTAGTATTGAAAAAAAGAGGGAGAGAAGTCTATGCATTACACTCACTAGTCAAAAGCAGTATAGGAGAATCTTTAGATGAATCTGATAATATTGAAGATGTTTCAATGATTGGTTTACTTCTAATATTCTTAAGAAACTGAACCACACGTTTTCTTTTAATAATTAGAAACAGCAGTAATAATATTCCTGAAATGACCCCAATCTTCATTAGAAGCAAGTCCCATTCAAAGATCGTTGACCCCAAATCAACTTTATTAACTAAATTTACCCAATTAGTCGAAAGAATCATTATTCCCAGAGAGTATAAAATAGGATCAACAACACTATTCCGTGTGTATACTAAAATTCCTGTGTCCTCATCATACTCACCATATAGACAAATTGATCCCTTTGAGTATTCCACATTAAACGACTTTGTAGTCACACATGGTTGCCTACCAGCTACCGTGTCACAATTCTCTTTACGAACCATTTCACAAACATACTCGAATCCAGGGACATTTGAGATTAACTCATCTTTAAGCAGGTTCCCAGGATTCTTAAAAAACAGAGTAATACCAATAACGCTTTGATTTATATAAAAAACCTCGTTCGTCACTGGGTTATACAAGAGGGTACGGCTTCTATTATATACTAGCTGAGAATGATAAGATACATTAATTGACGCCTTAAATTTAATCAAATCACCTACAGGCTCCAGAAAAGTAATGTTCAACTCGCCTTGCATCCAGCTAAGGTTGGTTTGATAGATATCTTGGCCTTCAAGACA
>JAFGHP010000096.1 GCA_016930055.1 Candidatus Bathyarchaeota archaeon
GAAAAGGGGGTTAAGAACTAAAACTAGAAATATTACTAATATTGTGGGGTTGTGGGGGATTCTTTTCAAGCGCATGCTTCACCAGCTTGCAATGATCCTATAGGTGTATATAGTTAATAATAACATTATGACCGCTTAATCTATATTCTAAAGCAGTAATTTAGACGGTGAATTTTTGTTGTTATTTTTTTTTAGAAAACTTTGTCTTTTTTTGTATGTTGTTTGTTTGATGTTTATTATTGATTCAGATTTTGGAACCGGTTTTATAAGCAGTATAGTGTATCTTAAATCTCGCTACAGAAGACATTTATATAAAAAATGTGTAATGTGCTTTCAAGTGAAAAAGTATGACAAACATACAAACTCCAACTAAACCACAAACAATAGAAATTGGAGGTGACATGAAACAATGAATTACGCAAAATTCCGCAGATTAATGAAAAACAAATATGCTCTTAGCACCGTCGTAACAACACTCATCATCCTGGTCATTTCAGTGCTGTTGGCAAGCGTCGTAACATACTTCGCAATAAACGTCGTCAGCACTCGTGTCCAAGAGGAAAGCTTACACTTAACAAAACAACACATATGGCACAATCCAGAAGCAAGCCCAGGTGACCCAGACTACTCACTAACATCACTAATGGTCATCAACACTGGTGGTAGAGACATAGTCATAGACAAATTAGCAGTCAGAGGACAAGAAGCTCCATGGAATGATGCAACAACTGGCAAATTCGTCCTATACACAATCACAACCGACCCAATATCTGATGACTTCTCATTCATAAGCAATTTCGTGCAAAGTCCCAGTCCAGGCGATAACCAATTAACATTTGGTGAAGACACATACACTCTAACAGTAGCATCTAATGATCTTGTACTTCCATCCGGATCAACAATGATCCTCTACATCGTCAACCCTGACTCAATAACAATCAACGACATCGGCCTAACAGTCAGCATTACACTATACACTGCACAAGCAATGTACTATAGAGAAGCCAACGTACAAGCACACTCTGTAACTCTATCAGGTTCAACTTAAAACAAGCAAGGTCTTAAACCTCCCTGATTTCTTTTTATCTTTTCTTTTTTTAAAATTCAATTAAAAATTATTAAGAAACAATAAGTTTTTGATTTATTCTTTATGAGCAACTAAATCTGAGATAATTTATATAATATAAATGATTAAAAATTATTATCAATCTTTCTTTTTATTATAGGAACTCTTAATTAGAGTTATTTGGTCCAATCAAACAACTTTATAATATCTTATACATGAATTTTAGATAATCATTCTTTAGTACAATCTAAAATTATTTAGCAAAATTACTTTGTCTAAGTGCTAAATTTTTCTTTTTTTAAAATGTTTAAATGATAAGTATGAACTACACAAATATGCCAATAATAAACCCCATAGAGTATAGAATACCCCATTCATACTTAGGAGCTTATTTGCAACAAAACCTAAAAACGACATTTCATGCCACAGATATAGTGGAATTAGCCCATCCGAAGTTGTCATATAGCCAATAACTATAGGTGTATCATAAGTTGTCAACAGACCAAAAAATATTGCTATGATTCCAAAACAACACCCAATTATTCCCCGATATTTCATATTACCCTTCGTAAGCAAACCAAACCCTAATCCCCCTAAAGCTCCACATAATACCAATGCCCAACCAACATAATCTTGTACCATTGTTGTTATTATTCTCATTAACAGACCCACAACACAAACACCAATTATCCCACCGAAGATGCCCAAATGTACTTTTTTAATTCCTTTTTCTTGCTTTGCTTTATCAGCAAATACATCTGTACTTACAATTATTGGCTGATGTTTTTCACTAATTAAAAATGTAGCACTTTTAACACCATACAGTAACAAAATAATAACTAGTATCCCTGCTATGTTATCGTTCAACCAAAAAATGCCTTCTGAAAATACCGAATTTAAATTAGTCAGAATAATAAACGTTAAAGAAACAAGAATTAAAAATTTTAATAATACATTAGATACATCTCCTACTTTTAAAAGTAGTATTCTAATGTTATGGAAGGATGCTAAATTAGCAGAATCATAGAAAATAAACCCATTTACTGTTATATACAATGAAAATAGTACTATCAAAAACCATAAAAATTGGTTTTTTATTAATTCTACAGCACAGAATAATCCACCATTAAAGATCACATAAACTACAAGAATTATGAGTGATAAAACTCCGATTAACTCAAATATTTTAGGTGTTACTATATCCTCTCTTAATTCAGACAATACCTTCTGACCAATGAATATACTAAGCGATAGAAGTGCCGATACTGCAATTAACAACAATATAATACTAGTATAATTAAGAGAGAGCTGTGTTCCTGAAACAACGAGGTTTTCAAAATAATTACCCTCTATAACTTGTTGATACAGTTGAGAAATAAGCTCTTGTGAAGTGAAGCAATACACCGTAAAAATAATTAGAAAAAGTGAACCAATAAGAACACAAGACATCAATATCTTTTGGCGAATTATTGATAATGAATTTATTTTATCATAGACGGATTTCAAGGAAAAATAACTTAAAT
Source organism: Candidatus Bathyarchaeota archaeon (assembly GCA_016930055.1). Taxonomy (GTDB): domain Archaea; phylum Thermoproteota; class Bathyarchaeia; order TCS64; family TCS64; genus UBA8941. The sequence goes on from JAFGHP010000096.1 coordinate 2,590, forward strand.
TTAGCATCTTTGAAATTTTTTCCCAAATCAAAAAAATAATTGAAATTATAATCGTACTTATTCCCATTAGCAGTATTACTGTGTTAAATACACCTGAAAACACTCCTACCGGTCTTAAAATCTCTGGAACAAAACTTGTCCCCATTAATGCTAAGATTGTATTTAGCGTCCCAAAGATAACTAATATAATTAATATCACTTTAAACCAATTTATTTTACCTTTTTCAATTGCAACTAAAGATGTTAATGAAAGAATTAAGACTATTAGAAATATGATATACAAATTTGATGTTTGAGCACCAGCAGAAAAAACTGCGCTTTTCTCAAATATACCACTTTTTACCTGAAAACCTGTTACATTTAAGACTTTAGCAAACGCGTTTGATCCATCATTCGAATTAATCCAAAATGGACTATATGATTGACTAATCACAACATAGGCAGTACTATTAAATTTTCCAGATATTATTATATTGTTGTAACTTTGGGTAAAATTGATTTTTTCTTCACTTATACTGTTTGAAAAACTTTCTAATGAAAGATTGTTTACCTCTAATTCTTGGCCTTCATCTTTAAGTACAAAAATTGTGCCTTTGAAGTAAAGATTTTCATATACAACCGAATTTTGATCCTTATATACTTCTGTAAAACAACCAGTTGCGTTATCGAAGTAGTTTATGTAACTTGCTGATCCATTTTCTCTTAAATCGATAAGAATGTACTTAACACCACAAATAGTTGCGCGTAAAGTAAAATTTCTTAGATCCTGTGTTTGATCAAGTCGATTAAAAATGTGTATCAGATTAGAAAATAATTCACTTTCTTTTGGATAAGATCTGAGTGCAATAACTGATTGACCTATTATTTCATGTTTAATAACTGCTGATTCATAATTTGTATAACCCCAAATCATAGGATATTTAAGAATTCTGAAATCACTAGACTGGTTTTCAATGAACTTGTGCCCTCCTGTTAGTTCTGGTAGATCAGAAGTAACTGGAAAAGTTCCTGCTGTAAGGTCTGCAAAAAATATTATCGCGATTCCGATAATCAATAATGTGTTGATTATTTTATTTTTCTTTATACGATTAACTGTGTTTATTTTTCCATTACACAACTTATTTAAAAATAGAAGTCCATACCCTAAACACATACATATTGATAAAATAACAATTATGTGAGTTCTAGATGGTACTCTTACGAATAAAGTTGTTACTAGACTTGTCAACGGGGTTCCAATTGCAATTAAAAAAAAGAAGACCATAATCAACAGATGAAAAAAATAATTTAGCTGATCACTTTTTACTTGTGTCTTAAGAAATTTATTTAAGAAAAACATAGGTAAAAGCGATAAAACAAAAAATGATAATCCAATATAGAGCGAAGTTTCCTGCAATGCAGAGCCATCAGTTAAAGTGCCAGATCCTCTTAGGAAAAATAAGGACGGTGAGGTAATATATTGTTCTGGAATTTCAGGTACTGATAGAGCCTCAGTATTCTGAAGTAAAGTGAAACTAATTAAAAAAGGCGCAACAATTAATATGAAAATAATTGTACATTCAAATAAGCGTTTAAAGATAGAGCGTCTTTTTAGATTAAAAGGATTAAAAATGATGTGATATAAAATTCTTATTAAAAGATAAAAAATAGCAAATATTGTAACTTGTAGATCACTAAGGAACAGAGCAACTAATGAAAATGATGCATAAACCATATTTTTTCTATTTGCTGAAAGAAACATTTTTTCAAAAATTAAAATAACACCTGGCATAAAAGCGGCGGCTAATATGAAACCGAGATGTCCATCATTTATGTGGGAAAGATAGAACGTGCAAAAAGAATAACATATTGAGAATAACCAAGCGATTGCAGAATTTTTAAAGTAGTATTTAGCTAGTTTATATGATAATAACTGAGAAATCAATAATGTTATAAAAACGAAAATTTTTAACCAAAATATAGGATCATTAAAGGCAAGATTAAGTGTAAGAAATAAACTGTGTGGAATATTTGGGATATTACTTACATTATAGAAGGTAGCTATAGACCCGCCATAGAAATTGAATAACCAAAAGGTACCGAAGGGTAAATAACCTGAATTAATAATTCCCAGATTATTTATTACAATTGAAAGAGATTGAAATGCATCTGAGGTTTCAACACCTAACATAATAGAACTTGGGGAAAAAATAAATCTCTGAGAATATAATAAAGTGAATAATAAGGATAAAATGATAAAAATCAGAATTTGTTTTTCTAACCATATGTTCTTTAAAAAGGACATTAAATTTGAGGATTTTTTTAAGAACTTGATTCTGTAACCGAGAATTTTTTCTTCTTGGTCAGGATCAAGTTGCATTTCGTTCACCTTTCTGTTTTCCCTCAAATAAACCTTTTTTTATAATCATCCTTATGAAAATAAATATAGATATTATGAATTCAAGATTCATATCTAAAAGCGGGAAAGACAAATTACTTAATTTCATATTGAACATTTTCTTTTATATTCTTAAGATAATTATGTTTTTTATTATTATGTTTTTCAAAAATACTTGGTTTAATTCTAGTAGATTAGATTTTCTTACCTAAAAAATAGGCATATACTTTTACTCTTTTTTGTCTTCCTTTTTGAAACATAACTCACTAATATACTTGTAAAAAAATATCTTTTTCAACTATTGAACGAGAATACTTTGTTTTAATTACTTCAACAAAATAGAATTGTATGTAGATTACGTTACACACTTACCCAAAATAAACATTCTAATTAATTATTCTCAATACGATTTAAGTGAGTTCGCTAAAATGAATAATGCAGCAAAACAAAATATACTGGTAACTGGTGGTACAGGATTTGCAGGTAAGTATGCAATTAAAAGACTAACTAGTAAAGGACATAGTGTTTTTTCTATTGTAAGAACTAAAGAAAAATTCGAAAGCATCTTGAATCAAAATAATATAAATCAAAAACTAGTAAAAACTATTCAAATTGAACATCCGGAAAAAATGGAAATGGCTGAAATAAAAAAGATAATTGAGAAAAATGAGATAACAACAATAGTCCATATTGCTGCTCTATCAAGAGAAAATTCAGCTGTTCCATGGGAAGAATATTTTACAACCAATGTCTTATGGACTAGAAATTTAGCAATGGGTTTCATTAATTCTAAAGTTAAACATAATAAATTTATATTTACAAGTTCAGTAGGCGTTTACGGAACAATACCCTCGGTTACTCCGGCAAATGAAGAAACAATCTATAATCCCGATGGAAAATATCATAAATCCAAAATGATGGCTGAGCAAGAACTTCTTAACATTAACTTAGAATCATCTTTTCCCTTAATTATACTTCGTCCCTCGATAATGTATGGAATAGGCGATTTGGGTTTTCTATATAAAATTTTTAAGCTTTCAAAAAGAAAAATTTATCCATTATCTAGTAATAATCCCATTTTTCATTTATTGGATGTTGAAACTTTATCTGAAGTTTACTCTAAAATAGTAGAAAATAAAAATGCGAAGTATGGAATTTTTAATGTTAGTGATAAAGATCCCATAAGTGCAACAAAATTATTAACATTCATTAAAAGTTCAACGTCTTCTAACTATTTGAGAATACCATCATCATTCTTCAAGTTTTTAAAAGCGTTATCGTCATCTAATGCTCAACGTTCAATTACTTTTAAACTAATAAATGAAAATTGGTTTTATAATGTAGGTCATCTTTATGAAACATTCGATTTAGAAGCTGAAAGTACTCTAGGGAACTTGCATAACAAATATCTATCTTGGTATAATGGAGCTATCTAAAATGGGAATCACTTATGAAAATTGGAAGACTTTTTTTTTCAATGAAAAAGAAGGTCAGGGAACGTTATACGATCGTGTAATTCTACACTCTTTTTTCGATAGGTTTATACAAAAAAATAAAATACAGACCGTATTAGATTGTCCCTCTTTTGGAATGACTGGTTTTTCAGGAATAAATAGCATATATCTAGCAAAAAAGGGTATTAAAGTAACTATAGCGGATGATAATCCAGAAAGAATACTTTGGATAAAAGCCTTATGGGAAAAAATTGGTGTGGATGATGCTGCAACCTTTATTCAAATTGATGATTGGTCAAATTTACCCTTCGAAGATAAAAGTTTCGATTTGGTTTGGAATCTCTCTTCTTTATGGCATTTAAATGAAAAAGAAGTCACAGGTGTACTTGAAGAACTAGGAAGAATCTATAGTCAAATTCTATTCATGAGTGTACATAATTCAAAACAAATAGTATATCCACTGTACAAAAAGTTTGATAAAGAATTCTTCACCGAAGTAAATGAGAAATTTTGTAAAGAAGATTTCTTAATTGATATGTTTCATAAAAAACTAGGTGAAATTAATGAAATGGGTTACTTTGTCACAACCCCTTGGCCTGGAATAATTATAAAAAAAGAAGAATTTTTCGGAGGCAAAAAAACCCCATTTTATGAATTACCACTTGATAATAATATTGATAATATAAAAATGCCTGAATACATCACATATTTACAGGGTCCCCCTGTTAAAGGGCGCATCAATAAGTTAATGTTCTTAGAAAGACTTCCTAAATTTATTAAAAAATATTGGTCACATCTTACCTATTTCATCTTCCAAAACAAATCATACAATTGAAGTGATAGTATGAATGTTTCATCGCAGTTGGTCATAACGGGGGCTGGCTATGGATTAAGGAATCTTGGTGATGAAGCTTTTCTATCAGTTATGATAAAACGTTTCAGACAAGAAAACCCCCATGTTCGAATAACCGTTCTATCTTTTGACCCAGCTGAAACTAAAAAGTTACATAATGTTGAGGCAAATAAAGCTGTTGGAATAAAAGCTTTATTGACCCTTCTTAAATCAGATAAAATCGTGTTAGGTGGTGGTGGAATTTTTGACACATATGTAGGCGGTTCAGTAAATCTTACCTGCTATTATTCCTTAATTATTTCAACAATAGGTCTACTTTTTAAGAAAAAAATCCAATTTTATGCTATTGGCGCAAACTCATTGTTCAATAAATTTGTAAGGAAATTTTTATTCTTTTTAATGAACCGTCCGAGTGTTGATATATCAGTTAGAGATAGAGAATCTAGTAGAGAGCTTAGGTCTGTTGGCGTTAAAAAAGAAATTAAAGTTGTAATGGATCCCGCTGTAGATTTGCCTTCAGTGCCTAAAGATAAAGTTCTTAAAATTTTTAAAAAATATGATGTTGACCTAGATAAAAAAATTATTGGTTTCACGTTAAGGAGTATTGGAGGTAGTAGAGAAAAAGAAATAATCAAATCTACTTCTAACCTTGTTAATTGGTTAATAGACCAAAAAATTCAAGTTGCCTTTATTCCAATGGCCAAAGCTACTCACAAAAAAGATGAGAATGACTTACTTTTTTTACAAAAAATTTTACATATGATTAAAAATAAGAAAAGTGTTAAAATTATCGACTGCGATTTAACCCCCTCCGAAGTAAAAGGTATAATAAATCGATTGGATCTTCTAATTGGGATGAGATTTCACTCTTTTATTTTCGCACATTCTACAAAGACTCCTTTTATTGGTATTTCTTATTCGAAGAAGGTGTCAGCTTTCCTTAATTCTATAGGTGAAGAAGAGTTAAAGATCGAAGATGTATCCTTTATTGCTTTAAAAACAAAAATTTTGGAAAAAATCCAATTAATTGAATCAAATAATTAAAAATAAATTATTAAAATGTTTTGTTATTGTCTGTCTTGGTAATAACACGCAATTTCATTTATAATATTTTAAATTACTTTACCTCACAGAGGCAAAAACGATGGTTCATAATGCAATACTAAATAATGACTACGCAGACAACGACATCAACAATTCACCCATGAAAGTTGGAGTAGCCATACCAACTTTCAATGAGAAAGACACTCTTGAATTACTTGTACAAAGATTACAGAAAGTGTCAAAAAGCATTCAGATTCCTTTTTACATCGTAATTGTAGACGACAACAGCACGGATGGTACTGGCAAATTAGCCGATAGTCTATCAAAAAAGAATAGGTATATTTCAGTAATTCATAGACCTGGAAAACTCGGATTGGGAAGTGCATATAAAGACGCCTTTAAATTTTTACTTAAAGATTCCAAAATAAACGTAATAATGGAAATGGATGCAGATCTTTCACATAAACCCGAATATATCCCAAGCCTTTTAGCAAAAATCGATGAAGGGTACGATGTAGCAATAGGTTCACGTTACATAGACGGTGGTGGAATTGATAAAGCATGGTCTCCCATGAGAAGACTAATAAGCAAATCGGCCAATTTCTTAACTGTACTCTTTATAGGTCTTAATCTAAAAGATGTAACTAGTGGATTTAGAGCATACGAATCATATGCCCTAAAAACCATTAATCTCGATAAAGTAAGAACTAATGGTTATGCTTTCCAAATAGATCTGCTTTCTCAATGTAAGAAAGTTGGTTGTGAAATAGCTGAAGCTCCAATAACCTTCTATGAACGTAAACATGGAAAATCAAAACTTGCCTCTCATTCAATTCTAGAATTTGTTAAGACTCTCGAAAACGCTTTCGCATTA
>JAFGHP010000016.1 GCA_016930055.1 Candidatus Bathyarchaeota archaeon
GTCAATAATTTTTATGTCTTCGTTCTCAATTATAAGAATATTATATTTACTTAAATCATTATGAATTATACCATTTTTATAAGTTAAAAAAATTTTTTGAATAATTTCATTTAGGCATTTTTCTGGATTATTTAAACTTTTAATATCTGATAACGGTACACCATCAATATATTCCATTATTATTATGTGGCGATTGTAGTCTATAGGTTTAGGTACGAAATCTCCAATAGTTATCATTTTTTTTAGAGCTTTATACTCTTTTTCTGCAGCTAATCTTGATTGATACAACCATGAAATGTGTTTTAATTTACCAAAAAAAGCCCGTTTTCTTCGTGTATCTCTAAAACTGGTTCTGCCTAATCTATGAAATTTAATAGCTACTTTTTCATTATTTTGTGTAAAAGCTTCGTAGACATCTGCTTCTTTTCCTACACCTATTTGGTTTCCGAGTGCTTCTAGGGTATTACTTTTAACCATAGCATTTAGAGCAAGAATATCATAACCAGAATAATTTAAAATATACCCGACATAATTTTCACTTTGTCTCCAAAGAACCTCTTTTTTATCTAATTCATTGATCCAATATTTTACTTCATTTTCATTTAATCCAGAATATTTTGATATTATTTCAATTGGTACAAATTCATATTCACTCATACCAAGTTCGATTCCTTGAAGGATTCTAAGTTCTCTTGAATCAATTTTAGTTAGTAGCTGTGCTGCTATTTCAGCAGATGACATATTAAAATATTATAGACTCTACTATTTAGAATCTAAGGTTTTTCTTAATAACAAAAAGCATTGGAATATGAAGAGATAAAGCAAACTTTATTGTTTCCTTAATAATGAAACTAAAACAAAACGCTTAAAATATTGTATAAATTAATCCAAAAAATTAACATGTAAGGAAATAGTAAAGAAATTTCTAGATATTTATCATGAATTAAGTTGAGGGAGTCTTTTCCTAACTTGGTCAGATATAGGGATTCCTAAAACAGAGACTATTGCTTGAAGAATGTTAATTGTTAGAGCTTCTGTAGTTGCAGCAGCTGTTCCAATACCTAAGAAATATACTTCAGATATCCAATACCCTGCTATTATTATGATCCCACCGATTAACCAAGCGATGATTTTCCTGCTCATAGGAACATCTTTTTTCCCACCTGCTAAGTACCCAATTACAAAACCTTCACATCCTTTAACCACGAAAGTGAATGGAGCAAACACACCATACCCTAGATAAATATCAGCAAGTGCAGATCCAAGTCCTCCAGTTATCCCACCTATAACAGACCCAAACAATAGAGCAGATGTAACTACTATTACATCACCAAAATTAAAATACCCACCAGTTGGTGCAAAATTTACACTGATTAAAGTAGCTACCATTGTTAAAGCTGCCATTATAGCTATTATAGCAATTTGACGTGTACTAAGGTTCATTCCTTCTCCCAAAGTTTTTTCATCTCCAATAGCAATGTTATAGTTTAAACTATCATATAGGTATATTTATTCTATCACGTAAAAATCATTAATTCTCATGGTAAATTATTAAAATTATACATTATTTGTACCACTAGTTATATCTATTATGTAGTAGGTTTATCTCTCCTTTTTTGGATTAATTTGTTATTTTAAAAATTTTTAATTAGCTATTTTCACTGAATTTTGTTAAATTTATTTGTTGACTTAAACTTGTTACTCTTATAAGTACACTTGGTTCTTCTCTTCTAACGTATTTTTTTTGTGCATTTTTGCCAACAACGAAACGGTCATCGGTGTAAGCAACGCCATTTAATGCATCTAAAATGGCTTTTTCTAAATTATCAAGGTCAGGTGTAGTAGAAACCCATATGTCTTTACGTCTTGAACTTGGTCTTGATAAATAAAAGATCATTGAAACCATTACAGGTCCTAGAAAAGGTTCATTAAAAATTTTTTTTGCTTCTTCTTTAACCGTTTTTTCCCAAGCAGCTACTTTTTTAGGTGTGAAACTCCATGTTCGTCCTCCTTTTCTAACTGTACGTGCTCTAGCTTTTGGTACCGGTTCACCGATGACAATGAATTGAATATTCTGCATAAACCTTGAATATTTGTTCTAAAAGAAGAGTGTTTTCCTAAAATAATAAGAAAAATACAATCATGACGGATATTATTCCAGTTAAGAATACTCCATCAAATGTTCCTGCTCCACCTATACTTATCAATGGTGAACCAAGTTCAGGTATCTTTTTTAAATTTAATAAATCTGCACCAATTAATGTTCCAAGAGTTCCACCAATGTATGTTACAGGTATTGGACAATGAATTGATAAGAATGCATCTAAAAAAATTACTGTAAATACTGTTATTAATGGAGGACCTAATGCGGGAGTCGCTATTCCAAGCCCTTTCACGATCCTCGCAGACCGATTAACAAAAAATGAAACGATGATTAAAACTAAAAGTGTTGAATAATACGAATTTAAAGGATCGGAGGAACAGTATGGTATAGTATTAATTAAAAGATATATTGAAGTAATAATTGGCATTATTGCTCCTCCTAAGTTTATCATAACATAAGTTTTTGAAATATTATAAGATTTAATAGGTATTTTCCAAGTTACTCCAAAAGCCCTTACTTCTCGAATTATTTGAATTGGTACACGACTCTCAACAGTGGTGAATGGTATATTTATATAACTACCAATAAGACTTAGGAGAAGAAAAAAACTCACATATTCTGGAGGAAGCCCTAATCCTTCTATTAAAACATCTCTAATTGTTGACAGAATTATAGATATGATCAAAAGTACTGTACCAAATAGTAATAAAAGATAGAAAGTACTGAAGGGTTTAAAAATTAGTCTTTCTCCCATTTTTTTTCCTCAATTTATTTTGTAATTCCAAATAGATCATATGCGTTTTTTCTAGTAATAGTAATTACCTCTTCTAATGGATTATCTTTAATAGCTTGTAATAATTTTGCAGTTATAAGAACATCTGAAGGGTCCGAAGCCCTATTCAAGCTTCTAATATAAACAGGCGAATCTGTTTCTATAAGAATTCTATCTAAAGGAATATTCAGTATTACATCTCTTAATTCTTTACTATACTCTAATGCAGGGGTACATGAAATATAATATCCATTATTAATTATTTCTTTAGCTAAATCTATTGATCCAGTAAACCAGTGAAATACCGCTTTTTTTATTCCTGTTTTTAAAGCTATCTTTAAAGCATCATTCCATGCACCTCTACTATGAATAGAAACGGGAAGATCGTTCTCTTCTGCTAATTTTAATTGGAATGTATAAATTTCTCTTTGTTTTTCTTGTAGATCTTTTTTCTTAGAAAATTTTCCCCAATAATCTAAACCAATTTCTCCAATTGCTATGCAATTATGTAAATTTTCTTTCATCCAAAGAAATGTTTCAGTTAGATTTTCAGAAAGCCATTCTGTTGGATGTATTCCAAAAGTTGGATAAATAAAATTTGGGTATTTTTTTCCAATATTTAATGTTTCTTTCATACTTTTTCCATTGATACTCATAGCAATAATACTTTCAACACCAACATTTTTTGAATTTATCAATACACGTTCTAAATTAGATATCTGATCAATATGGGCATGAGTATCAACTAGTTTCAAGTTTTACACTACTTAAAGTATAATGTTATTATATATAGATTATATAAATACTTTATATATTAAAATAATTTAATCTCTTATGCCTTCTAATACACTTATTGCATTCCAGATTCTTGTTCTACTATACATAGGCATATTTGGATCTTGACTTATATCCTCTAATAAAGCAATTGCATTTGCAGCTCTTGCAGCAATACTTAGATTTTGATCCAAAAGCATTTCCGAAGCTTGTTTAGCAGCTCGTCTAATGTTTCTGGGTGTTGTATTATCATCTGCGATCATATTCAAAACGTTTTGAGCTTGTTGAATTTTTTTTGAATATTCTTCATTTTTATTTGACATAAACCAACCCCTCCTTTTTAGATCTGTTGAAATTTATTATAGTAAGCCTATTAGTTTAGTTAAAAACCTATCCCTTTATAGCTGTTTTTATATTTAAAGTAATTTTTTTTCTAAATAAACCGGTAAGTCAGCAACAGATGGTAGAATCACTTCTGGTTTATTTATTTCAAAAGATTTTTCTAATCTAGGACCAGTTCCAACCCCTACAAAAAAACAACCAGCATTTTTTGCACAAGTTGAATCAATATGATGATCTCCTACAAGAAACACATCTTCAATTTGTAGGTCCAATGCTTTAGCTGCTTCAATCATGGCTTCAGCATATGGTTTAGGTTGCGTAGTGTCTCCTCTACCTAAAACTGCATCAATTTCTTTTTCGAGTTCCATTTTTTTTATTGCTTCAACAGCATATGCATGATTACTTCTAGTTAGAATTGCTAATTTATATCCATTATTTTTTAATTTTTTAAGAGCTTCAGGAATATTAGGAATAATTCGAAGAGATTCTATTGCTTTCATTTCAGCAGCGTCCATAATTCGTGTCATTTCATCCCTAAGAGCTTGTTTTTCTGATTCCGATTTGGTTTGTGTAATCCAATTTTTTTCAGCAACTTCTAGAATTATTACAGAAGTCATTTCAGTTGTAACTAAATTTTTAGGTAATCCGGTTTTTTCTAATGTTTTTATCATTTCTGATTTCATTTCTCTAAAATTTACATCAGTGTGTATAAGGGTTCCATCTAAATCAAAGACAATTCCTTTAAATTTGATCAAGCATATCTTCGCTAAATTGTAATCAAAGAATATAATGTTTACTTAATCTTTTTCAAATATTAATATCAATTATGTAAATGATTAAGTTATGAAAGTATATTGTCAAGACTGTAAATATTCTAAAAAAATTACACCGGAAATCCGATTAAGATTATCTCAAGAAAATAAAGAGATTTTAAATAAATTATTGTCTTCACGATATCAATTAAATGAGTTCTTATATTGTGAAAAAGATGGTTTTCTAGAGTCCGCTATTTCTAAAAAAGATTGTGAAAGTTATGAACCTAAATTTTGTTAATTTTCACTTTGGGGTTTCTTTCTGAAACTAAAAGCTGTAAATTTAGATGTGATAATTCTTTCAGTAGAAAATATTCTTGCAGCAATCCATAGTACAACAGCAGTAAAAATACTGATATAAATAATGCTTCTAAAAATAATCCAATAATTTCCTAGAAAAGCAGCTTTCGTAGCTAACATGCTATGGGTATATGGAATAATTAATAATATCCATTGTATCATTGGTGGTAACATTTCAATTTCCGCAAACATAAGTATTAAAGCAGGAATAATTAATGGAACAATAAGTATACCTGTAAGGCTTTGTGCACTCCTAACATTATCAGTAAATACTGCTAAACTAATAGCAAGTGCAAGAGCAGATACTAAGGTTGTGAACATAACTATTCCTAATAAGAGGTAACCAATTGGTTGAATACCAATACCTGTATCTGTTAAAATTACACTAGTAATTTCTGGAGCAAAACTAAGAGCAGAGTTTGTATAATAACTAAATCCAATCATATAACTAATTGAACCAGCTACAGCAATAACAATTGAACCAGCAAGTTTACCACTTAAAATAGTTAATCTACTTACAGGAAGAGTCATTAAGGTTTCGAGTGTCTTTTGCTCTTTCTCTAACGCAATGCTGGTTGAAGCCATTTGTATAGCAAATATTACCATCATCATTACCATCATTGGCAACATAATGCTTTGATTCATAATTATGTTAGTAATTTGTATCGGATTAATTTCAAGAACATTACCTTTAATTACTGAAGCAAAACTGATTGAAAGAGGTTCTTTAATAAAAAGTGGTTTATAGGAAGATTCGACTACTTCCAATAAGTGATTAATTATAGCTAAGCTATAATAGTAACCAAAGTTACTGACATAACTTCCCGCAACTTGAGTGCTTTGTGCTTCAGCTATATTAAAATTTTTTAAATTACCATATATTTTTACATGCCCTTGAAAACCATCTGTTATGTTTTGTGAATAACCATTAGGTACATACACCATAGCTATTGAATTTGAATCTTGGAATTTTAATAAAGCCTCTTCAAGATTATTTGCTTCGATATTCTTTACTGTATTATTTGTTAGTAAATATTGTATAAGAATTTCAGCTATTTCTCCATGATCATCAGTATATAAAGAAAAAGATGTACCCTGAATTGCTTGTTCTACTGATTTCTGACTTATTTGTATACCTTGACCCATTAATGGATATAATAATAAAGGTAAAAGTACTACTCCAAAAAGAATTTTTGGATCTCTAATTAATTCTTTAATTTCTTTAGATACAAGACTAGTGAAACTACCCAAGTTGAGTTGCCTCCATAAATGCTTGTTCTAAGTTATCTGAATCATATTTTGTTTTAATCTCTAAAGGTGTGCCTTCTGTTATTACAATTCCTTCATTTATTAAAGCAACTTTATCACAAAGATATTCTACTTCTAACATGTTATGACTTGATAGTAAAACGGTTACACCCATTTTTTGTGTAAATTCTTTAATTATTCTTCTAATGTGATATGCTTGAATAACATCAAGACCTACAGTAGGCTCATCAAGAATAGCTAATTGAGGTTTTATCATTAATGTACGAGCGATAGCTAACCTACGTTTCATACCTTTACTATATCCATTCACTCGATCCTTTAATCTATCTTTAAGACCACTAATCTCCTTTGCTGAGTCAACCATTGTTTCTAACTCGTTTTTATTTTTAGCATAAAATCCTGCAATAAATCTAACATATTCTTCTCCGCTAAGATATTGGTAAGCACCAGCATCTTCAGGTAAATAACTTATAATTGATCTAATTTTTTCAGGATTTTTAACAACGTTTATACCAAAAATTTCTGCAGTTCCAGAAGAAGGACTGATAAGAGTGCTAAGAATTCTTATTGTAGTAGTTTTTCCAGCACCATTTGGACCAATTAATCCGTAAATTTCGTTGGAAGAAACTGAAAAATTTGCTCCTTTAAGTGCTTCAATATTTCCAAAGTTTTTATATAATTCATTAACCTTGACCGCGTATTCCAAGACCTCACCTAACAGCCCTTGAATTTATTCTAAAAGATATAAATTTTTATTAAATATTTTATATAGTATAAATATTTTTAAAAATAAAAAATGGTTTCTTATTTATTTTTTTGGTTTTCTTTTCAATTGAGTTCCGCAAATAACGCAAATTCCATCTATTGGAATTTTATTGTAAGTTTTCTTACAACCAGGACAATATATTATCCATTTTAATACTTTTTTAATACCTTTTGTAATAGTACTTTTAAAATCGATCCCCATTAATGTAGCTAGGTTTTGTAAAGAATAATCGTCCGTTATTATCTCGACTTCATTTTCATTAGATTTAAACATTAATGCTAAAGCTAAAATTTGTTTATCAGTGTTTGATAATAGTTCAGTTTCACCTGCTACTTCAATAATTTTTTCTATTTGATCTAAATATTCGCGAGTTGGGTTTTTTTCAATTAAATAACCACTTAAAACAGCGTTTTCATATCTCAATTTTGCTAATTCATTAAATATCTCTTTTTTTACATTTGGAACTGTGTAAATTGACTTATTCTGATAAAAATTATAACCATTAATAAAAGCAGAAGTATCAATTAATATTATTTTCATAAATTATCATCATTGTGTTTGTAAATGTGCTAACCTGTTTTTTAGTCGTTGATAAAAAGGTTTGAATCTAATAAAACGTGTTTTGTTTTTTGATACTAGAATCTCTATAGTTGACATAGGTTTCAATGCTGAATATACTTTTCCATCTATTATTGCTAATCCATCTGTTTTAGGTTTCATTAATTTAACATAAATTTTTACATTTATTGGAAAAGCGATGCTTTTAAAATAACTATATGGACAAATTGCAGTTATTATCATTGCATCTAAATTTGGTGTCAAAATGGATCCTCCAGCTGATAAATTATATGCAGTTGAACCAGTAGGAGTAGCAATAATTACACCGTCTGATTGAATTTCAGTAATGTCAACATCATTAACACTAATTTTTGTTACTAACATTTTTGAAGGTAAAGATGATGAAATTAATACCTCATTAAGAGCGTCTGGAAATTGTTCTCCAGTATCAAAATTTTTACTACTTAATTTCAAACTTTCTTCTATTCTGTAATCCTTTCTAATAATTTTTTCAATAGATTCTTCTATTTCCTCTTTATTGATTTCGCATAGGAAACCTCTTCGACCAAAATTTATGCCTAATATTGGGGTTTCAGGATTTTTTAATCCCATTGCAGCTCTTAAAATTGTACCGTCACCACCAATAGAAATTATAAAATCAACATCCATATCCCCTATATCTTGGTTTAAGTGATAAAGATCTAAAGCCATTGAAGTTTCTGTTTCAACAAATAAATCAAACTTTTTTCTTTTTAGTAATTCTATAATATTTTTTGCTGCTTCTAATGCTTCTGTACTATCTGTTCTTGAAATTAAGCCAACTCTCAATGTTCTTCATACATGAGAGTACTAATATGACTTAAAACCTATGTCAATTTTACGTTTTCCAACCATATTTACCTATTAAAGGAACATATGCAACACTCATTAAGTCACGCTTTTTAATTCTACCATCAAAATCCTTCTCTACTAAAACTAGTTCTTGACCAAAAATACTTGACCCACCTATAGGTAAAATAATTTTTCCTGGATTATTTAATTGCTCTAAAAGTGGTGGTGGAACATCAGGACTAGCAGCAGTTATACATATTGAATCATATGGTGCATATTCAGAGAAACCAAGACTACCATCACCTAATATTAATTTAATATCTGTATAACCTGTTTTTGCTAGGTTCTTTTTGGCGAACTCGTATGTTAGAGGATTAATTTCAATAGCTACAACAAGACCTTTTTCACCAACAATTTCTCTAGCTAAAGCAGCACCATAACCTGAACCGGCTCCAATTTCTAAAAATTTTTTATCTTTTTTAAGTTTAAGAAATTCATAAGTTAAGGGATACATATATGGTGCAGATATTGTTTGCCTTCCATCTCCTGGTATTGGAATAGGTTGATCACTATAAGCATATAATTTTAATTCAGGTACTACAAATTCTTCTCTTGGTACTGTTAACATTGCTTTCTCAACAATTTCACTTTTTATGTACCCAACTGATCTATATCTTTTTACCATTTCTACTCTTTTCTGATAAAATTCTTCATTCATCAATAATAAAATAGAAAAATAAATTTAAAAATTAGATGTTAAAAAACCTCTTGACTATATTTAATTAATATTATTTTATATTTTTGATACCCAAATTTTATCACCAACATAATGTAAATTTTGAATAGCTTTACCTTTATTTGATTTCATGATTTCGTTCGATGATACCAATGCTTTCCCAATAGAGATTGCTTTTTTATTATTGACGTCTTTTATGACTACAATAGATCCTTCTATAAATTCTCCTTCAATTTTTTTTATTCCAGGTATCATAACATCAGCTCCTTTACAAATAAAAGGAATTGCACCCATATCTACAATTATTGAGGGAATATTTTCGATATATTGGCACATTAATGTTGGAATTATTTCACCATTTTTTGAGAAAAGTTGAATTATATTATCTAATAAAAATATTTTAGTCCCATCAATTAATTCAGCTTCTTCGATTTTTTTAGCTGATATTTGGGGTATTACCTTCGAAGCTTTTATTAATAATTCAAGAGCGACTTTTCGTCTCATTGATTGTCTTTTTTTAATTTTTTGCTCAGTGTCACTCATTAATAAAAGAGTAATATAATAACATAATAATGCAGCGGTAAAAATTATTTTATGAAAAAAGTTCAAAAACATATAGTTAAAAATAGTCTAAATTAAGGTATATGAATCAAGATTAGTTGGTACTACCCCAAATACTCCTCTATTTTTCGATACTACTCTGGCTAAATTTTCACATTTGGATTCTTCACCATGTACAACAAAAACTTTCTTTGGTTGTGGTTTTAATCTTCTTACGTAATTTGTTAGTTGTTTCCAATCACTATGCCCACTAAATCCTTCTATTGTATAATTTTTCATGGCAATGTTTATGATTTCTATTTTTCCATTGTTACCATACATCTGTGCTGAACCCATTCCTGATTGGATTCTTTGACCCATTGTACCAGCAACTTGATAGCTTACAAAACATAAAGCATTGTTTTCATCATAAGCTAGCTTTTTAAAATATTCAATAACGGGACCACCCTCCATCATTCCTGCTGTAGCAATGATTATAGCGGGTCCACCGTTTACTATGTCATCACGTAGATCTTGTTGTTTTACTACTGTAAAGTAATCTGATTCGAAAGGATTTATTCCATCTCTTAATATTTGGTCTCTAATATCATTACTCAAATATTGAGGATATGCTGTATGTATCCCAGTGACTTCACTAATCATTCCTTCAAGGTAGACAGGTACTTCTTTTAATTTTCCTTCTTTCATATATTTATTGATAACCATCATAATTTCTTGGGATCGACCGACAGCGGGTACTGGTATAAGTAATTTTCCTTTTTCTAAAACATTATTTGCTATCTCAATGAATTTTGCTTCAGTTTCTTCACGATCGGGAGTTACGTTATCTGATCCACCATAAGTACTTTCCATAATTAAAGTTTCTACTCTTGGAAACTGGATTGATGCAGGTTGCAAGAGTTGTGTTGGACCAAATTTAAAGTCACCTGTATAAACAATGTTATGTAACCCCTTACCAATATGCAAATGGATTTGTGATGACCCCAAAATATGTCCTGCATTATGTAAAGTCAGTCTAATATCCGGACTAATATCTGTAACTTCACCATATTGAAGAGGTATTATTCTCATAATAACTTCTCTTACATCTTCCATACTATATGGTGTTGGTCTACCTTCTTTACTTGTTACATCTAGATAATCACTTTGAAGTAGAACCATTAAACTAGCGGTTGGTTCCGAACAATAAATTGGTCCTTTATAACCATATTTATACAAATAAGGAAGGAATCCACAATGATCAAGATGAGCGTGGCTAATTACTACTGCATCTAATCTACTTAAATCGAATTCTTCAGTATCTAATCTTGGATATGCTCCAATGGGACTTGATGTTCCTGGGTTTATACCACAATCTAAAAGGATTTTACTTTCTCGAGTTCTGACATATATTGCGGATCTCCCAACTTGTCTAGCACCACCTAAGAAAGTGACCCTTATATCACCACATTGTTGATACATTGGACGATAGATGTTTTCTCCTGTTTCTCTAAGAAATCGTTCCCTTTCTTTACTTTGAGAGTATAAATATCCTCTAATTTGTTTTATTATCATTGAAGGAATTGGTGGTGAACGTACAATATTGGGACTCCAATGTGTTTTTTTCATAATGTCTAAAAGATTAGATCCATTTTTACCAATAGCAATTCCAGGTTTTTCTACTTCAAGAATTACTTCACCTAAACTTGGGTCAAAATAACTTTGTACTAGACCAGCTTCGTCAAGTAGCTCTTTGATAATTCGCTCACTTTCTAACTCAGATGCTCGGACAGAAGGATCACTACGAATAACAATCCTTTTTTTAATAATGCCTGCAATTTCTCCAATAATATGACTTTGTTCAAGTAATATCTCTGGTTTTTGAGTGTATATTGCCAATCTTGGTCCTTCAAACTCGATCCTAGTTATACCTATTTCTGGAGGTATTTTTTCAAGTATTGTTTTTCGAATTTCTTCGTAGGATAATCCCTGCGTTTGTTGCATCTTTTATCTAACCTAATTGTAATAAAGCTTCTTTTTCAGAGGGTGTTAATTCTCTCCAACCCTCAGATGAAATAACAACTATGTCATAATTATCTCCGCTTGCTGTATCTCTTTTCATTGCAGAATCAACTGCTTTAACAATTACTGGTAACATTTCTTCAACAGTTTTATTTTCTTTATACATTGCTTCAAGAACACCATACGCAAAAGGTGAACCTGAGCCTGTAGAGATCATTTTTTCCTCCAATAAACTTCCATAAGGATCAAGATTATAGATATGTGAACCAGTATCATCATATCCTCCTACAATTGCCTGCATTGGTAAAGGTGCACCAGCTTCACGATTTCCAAATAATATCCCTGACACAAGATTCGCTGCAGATTTCACTGGCATAGATCTACCTTTTTCAAGTTCATATAATCTAGCATTTACTTTAAGAATCTCAACGACTCTTTGAGCAACAGCAACTCCTCCCGCAATTGTCATCCCGAGTTTTTCTGTAATTTTATATACTTTTTTAGCATTTTTACTGGCTACATAACTTCCCATAGTGGCTCTAGTATCTGTACCAAGTATTACTCCATCTAAACAGACTACTCCAACCGTTGTGGTGCCTTTTAGAACCTCTAATTCCTTTGTCATTGAAATATCTCCAATTAATTCTGAATCTTGGTAATCCTGAGGAGGAAGACCATGTTTAGTAAAAATGTCTTGTTTAAAAACCTTTTCAGACTAGAAGCTATATCTAAGTATAGATATTATTAAAGATGATAATATATCAGACCTAATAGATGGATTATAGAAATGACTGATCAAATTAATTCAATATCGAGAGCATACCATCGTATTGATCTTCCGCGAATCGTAGTCATTGGTGATGGAGTTATTAATGGTCTTGGTGGAATTTGTACAGAATTAGGTTATTCAAACGCTCTAATAGTTACAGGAAATAATACTTTAAAAATTGCAGGTGAAAAAGTTCAAAATATTTTAGAAAAATCAGCTATCCTTTCTAGGCATATATTTGTTTCAGATGCTCAACTTGAAACAGTTGGTCGTGTCATGGAAGAGGCAAAAAAAGATGAAACAGAAGTTTTAGTTGGTGTTGGTGGTGGAAGAAACATTGATGTAGCAAAACTTGCTGCAGCTAAAACTGGGTTACCGTTCATTAGTGTACCAACGGTTGCTTCACATGATGGAATAGCCAGTAATCTTGCTTCTATTAAAGGCATGGAAAGACCATATACTATGAAGGCTGCTTCACCTGTAGCAGTAGTGATGGATAGTAAGATTATTCTAGAGTCACCTTATAGATATACTGCAAGTGGCTGTGGTGATATTATTTCCAAAGCTACTGAAGTAGCAGATTGGAAACTCGCACACAAAGAGAAAAATGAATATTATGGAGGATATTCAGGAAGTTTAGCATTAATGAGTTCTGAATTGGTAATGGAAAATGTTGAAGAGATTTGTAATTTAACTGAAAATGGAATAAGAACCCTTTTAGAAGCATTAATTAGTTGTGGAGTAGCGATGAGCATTGCAGGAAGCAGTAGACCATGCAGTGGATCAGCCCATCTTTTCAGTCATGCCCTTGATCTAATTGCTCCTCAATTAGCTTTACATGGTGAACAATGTGGAGTTGGATCAATAATGATGGCCAAGCTACATGGTTTAGATTGGGAAAAAATTAGAAGTTGCTTAAAAACCCTAAATGCACCAATTACAGCTAAAGATTTAAAGATTGATCGTGAATTAATCATTAAAGCTCTAGTAATTGCACAAAGTGTAAGACCTGAAAGATATACTATTTTAAGCAAAATAACTCTTAACGAAAATTCTGCTGAAGAATTAGCAGAAGAATGCGATGTTATTTAAGAACTATAATTTAATTTTTAAGAGATAACAAACTAAGATTTATATGAATCAAGTTCAATTCAAGACTGAGAATTACTGGAGTGACATCAATGAGCAGTATTCAGTTAAAAATAGCTGAAGCAAAACAACAGAGAGATGTAGGTAGAAGTATTGCTCGCATGGATTCAGAAACATTGAAGACTTTAGGAGTAACTGTTGGAGATGTTGTTGAAATTGTTGGTAAAAAATCTACAGCTGCAAAAGCTTGGCCTGCATACCCCGAAGACCAAGGTCTTGGATTACTTAGAATAGATGGTTTTATTCGCAAAAACTGTAATGTAAGTATAAATGAATTTGTTTCTGTTAAAAAAGCAGAAGCCGAGTATGCTGTTTCATTAAAACTTGCTCCAGTTGATATTAGAATTAGTGTTGATAACGATTTTATTAGATTCGTGAAAGATAGATTAATTGATCGTCCAGCAACAAGAGGAGACACACTTTTAATAATGATGTTAGGGCATTCTGTTCCCTTTATGGTCGTTAATACAAGACCTGCAGGAATCGTTAAAATTTCTCCAACTACCGAGATCCAAATTTTAAGTGAACCTGTTCCAGAAATGGAAATGCCCAGTAGGACCACATACGAAGACATTGGTGGGTTAAATGAGGAAATTAGACGAATACGCGAAATGGTTGAATTACCATTACGTCATCCTGAAATCTTTCAAAGATTAGGAATTGATCCCCCAAAAGGTGTTTTATTACACGGTCCTCCAGGATGTGGAAAGACTCTACTTGCCCGAGCAGTAGCTAATGAATCTGATGCAAACTTTTATGCGATAAATGGACCCGAAATTATGAGCAAATTTTACGGTGAATCTGAAGCTCGAATGAGAAAAATGTTTGAAGATGCTGAGAAAAATGCTCCAAGCATTCTTTTCATAGATGAAATTGACGCGATAGCCCCAAAAAGAAGCGAGGTAACTGGAGAAGTAGAAAGACGTGTAGTTGCGCAATTATTAGCGTCTATGGATGGTCTAAAAAGTAGGGGTCACATTATTGTAATCGGTGCAACAAATAGACCTGATGCTATTGATGAAGCTTTAAGACGACCTGGCCGTTTTGATAGAGAAATTGAAATAGCTATACCTGGACGTGAAGGTAGACTAGAGATATTACAAATCCATACTAGAGGTATGCCCCTTGCTGAAGATGTTCAGTTACAAAAAATATCTGAAATTACACATGGTTATACAGGTGCTGATCTGGAAGCTCTTAGCCGTGAAGCTGCAATGAAAGCTTTACGAAGGTATTTACCTCAAATAGATCTTGAACAAAAAAGAATACCTCACGAAGTTTTGGATCAAATGGTAGTAAATAATGAAGATATTTTTAGTGCATTCAGAGAAGTAACACCCACTGCAATGAGAGAAGTATATGTTGAATCTCCAAACGTAAAATGGTCAGAGGTAGGAGGTCTTGAAGATGTTAAACAATCTCTAATAGAAGCAGTCGAATGGCCTTTAAAGAAACCAGAAATGTTTACTAGACTAGGAATAAATCCACCTAAAGGTATTCTTTTACATGGTCCACCTGGTTGTGGAAAAACACTTTTAGCTAGAGCAGTAGCAACCGAATCTGAAGCAAATTTTCTAAGCATAAGAGGACCCGAAATCTTTAGTAAATGGGTAGGTGAATCAGAGAAAGCAATTAGAGAAACATTCCGTAAAGCACGTCTCGCTGCACCAAGTATAATATTTTTTGATGAATTTGATGCACTTGTCCCATATCGTGGAGCAAGCTTAGATTCTAGAGTAAATGAAAGAGTAATAAGTCAACTTCTTACTGAACTTGATGGTTTACTTAGTTTACAAAATATTATGGTTATTGCAGCGACCAATAGACCTGACATAATTGATCCAGCCGTTCTCCGCCCAGGAAGATTTGATAGAAGAGTCTATGTACCACCACCAGATTATGGTGCAAGATTAACAATTTTAAAAATAAAAACTAAAGACATGCCCTTAGAGAAAGATGTGAATCTCGAAAATCTAGCTAATCTTATGCAAGGGTATAGTGGAGCAGACATTGACTCTGTATGTAGAGAGGCAGCAATAAATGCTTTAAGAAGAAATTCAGATATCGAAAAAGTATCTTTAAGCGATTTCCAGAAAGTAATGGCTGAAACAGTTCCATCAATTACCCCAGAAATGGAGAAATGGTATCAAGAGACAAATAAACGTATTAGAGATCAACTTAAACCTCCTATGGATATTGCTTAGGTGAAGAATATGAGTACATTAATGATACCATCCGCAATTATTGAAGCATTAAATAATAAAGGTTCACTCGAATTAGATGATTTATATAAAATGGTTCAAAAAATACACAATGATATAAATCAAAATGATTTTAATAAAATTCTGATGGAAATGGAGATCCAAGGATTAATCAGAGTTAGTAAACTCGCAAGAAATAAAAGAAGAATCGAAGCGGTATAGGTGAATTGACGCGATGGGCGTCAAATTTGGTGATATAGTAAAACCTAAAAAAATTGGTTTAGAAGAATTATCAAACAAAATAGTTGCTTTTGATGGACATAACATTCTTTACCAATTTTTAGCTATTATTCGTGGGCAAGCAGGAGAGCCGTTAAAGGATAGCAAAGGACAGATAACTAGTCATCTTTCAGGTTTGTTATATAGAAATAGTAACTTGATTGAAGCTGGTATTAAAATTGTATATGTTTTTGATGGAAAACCGCATATTTTTAAAAAAGAAGTTATTGAAAATAGGCAAGAAATAAGAACTGAAGCAAAAGCACTTTACAATAAAGCTCTTAAAGAAGGCGATGTTGAAAAAGCTAGAAGATTTGGACAACAATCTGTGACTGCTTCAACTGACATAGTTAGTGACGCAAAGAAACTTTTGTCATTAATGGGTATTCCATGGGTTCAGGCACCAAGTGAGGGAGAAGCACAAGCAGCTTATATGACATCAAAGAACATTGTATGGGCAACTGCAAGTCAAGATTTTGATGCAATATTATATGGAACTCCTAGGTTGGTTCGAAATTTATCTATAAGTGGTAAACGAAAACTCCCCAGAAAGAATGTTTACATTAAAGTTGAACCAGAATTAATTGAATACCATAAATTGATAAATGAACTTCAATTATCTAAAGATCAATTAATAGATGTAGCAATATTAATAGGAACAGATTATAATCCAAACGGTGTTAAAGGTGTTGGACCAAAAACTGCAATTAAATTAATAAAAAAACATGGTGATATAAAGTCTGCTTTAACCCAATTACCTAATGCGGAATTTTCTCATCCAATAGATGAAATTAAGGAGCTGTTTCTAAAACCAGTTGTAACTGATGATTACATACTTGAATGGAATAAACCGGATTCTGCTGGAGTATTGACATATTTATGTGGTGAACATGATTTTAGTAGAGAACGTGTACTTCAAGCAATCGAAAAAATGCAAAAAGGTTATTTAACTAAATCGAAATCCACAAGTTTGGATAAATGGTTAAAATAATAGTGCTCCCGCCGGGATTTGAACCCGGGATCTCGGACTCGAGAGGCCCATATCCTTGACCGGACTAGACGACAGGAGCTCGGCAATAATTTTATTGGTCTATAATAAAAACATTGATCTATTCATATGAATTGTTTGATGATTAATGCTTTAAAAGTTTAATATAGTTAATATAAAAATCTTTGAAAAAAATTTCAAAAATAATGGTGTTCTAATTGTGATAATAAATGTTCTAATTGTGATGATTATGCCATAAATATTATATTCTAAATATTAAATTCTAGAATTTGAATCAAATGATCCTATCAGTGCTAATAATTAAATATAATAAAACATATAAAATAAATTTGCTTAAAGTTTATGATTTGTTTTTGTTATTTAAAAATGTGATAGATAGGGTAAATAAAATAAAATAAAAAAAGGTGAGAAAATGAAACATATTACATCTGATTTTGATATATCAGAAAATGATTTAAAAGAGATTCTTAATCTCTCTTCTAAGATTAAAAAAAATAATGAAGCTTATCAAGACATTATGAAAAATAAAACTCTGATTATGCTTTTTGAATTAGCTAGTCTTAGAACTAGGGTTAGTTTTGAAGCTGGCTTTAATCAGCTTGGTGGACATGCAATTTTCTATAGTATTGAAGGAGGTAAATTTACTCGAGATGAGTCAATGGAAGATGGTATTGTTAATTTAAGTAGATATTGTAATTTTATAATGGCACGAGTTTTAAAACAAGATGTCATTGAACGCATGTCTAATGTAGCTACAGTACCAGTGATTAATGGAATGACTGAAGTTTACCATCCATGTCAAAATTTAGCGGACTTATTAACAATTCAAGAACATAAAGGAAAATTAAATGATATTAAAATTTCATATGTTGGTGACGGTGGTTGTAACACTGCAAATAGTACTATGATCGGTGGAATTAATTCTGGTATGAAAGTAACTGTTGTCTGCCCAGAAAATCAAAAATATAACCCAAATCCAACAATTTTAAAGAAATTAAATAATAAAGTTGAAGTCATTCATGATCCTTACAAAGGAGTTTCTGATGCTGATGTTATTTATACGGATGTTGCAGTAAGTGCAGGCATGGAAGCAGAGAAAGAAGAGCGTATTAAAGCGTTTAAACCATATCAAGTTAACAGTGAATTATTAAAAAAAGCTAAGGAGAATACGATTGTAATGCATTGTTTACCAGCGCATATCGGTTATGAAATTACAAGAGAAGTTATGGATTCTCCACAATCTGTAGTATTTGATCAAGCAGAAAATAGAATGCATGCACAAAAAGGTCTCTTGGTCTGGTTATTAAATAAATAAAAATTATATTTTTTTTATAAAAGATACGATGCCATTAACTTTACGATTTTTCCAGGAGATCTAGCAATTATTTTTGCTAATGCTGTTGTTGTTCCTTCTCCATTTGCTAGAGCAAGAATTTCATCATTAGTAATTATTTCAGCTAAGGTATTCAAATCATCGTCTTTGAATTTATCAAGCATTTCAACAATTTTTCGGCTATCTTTGATTCTTTTTCCCCAATGTTTTTCGAATTTTTCTTTATAGTTTATTAATCTATTTTTTGAAGTATCTCCAATAGATATAGCTTCTGCAGCCTCCTTGCCAGCAATTTTACCTGCTTCGATACTACAATGTATACCTGCACCTGTACAAGGTATAAGTTGTCCAGCAGCATCACCGACAAGCATTAGATTATCATCTACAATTTTGCTTATCATTCCAGAAGCCGGTGTTATTCCACCACATTTATAGATAATTTTTCCATCATTAAACCGTTGATCATCTTCAATAAATTTTTTCAAATATTCAACTGCAGGCATTTTATGTATTTTTCTTACACCTATGCCAACATTAGCAACTTCTTCATTTTTTGGAAATACCCAGGCATATCCACCAGGAGCTCGTTTTACTCCTAAATAAAATTCATTAATTTCTGGATCATCTAATTTTAAATTACTTAAAGTAAATTGTGCACATGAACAATAATCTGTATAAAACCTTTCAAAGCCCGCGGTTCTTTTAACTATTGA
>JAFGHP010000097.1 GCA_016930055.1 Candidatus Bathyarchaeota archaeon
CAGTTCAACTACGATGTTGAAAGTAGCAAAGAATATACTGAAGCAAGATTCAAGGAGACATTGAAGGCGTTAACACAGGTAGGATTAATAAAGCCGATTAATGAGGAAACAATTGCGAAACTTTCGCAGATTAAAGCAAAAATGAACTCAATTCATAGACAATGTACTAGCAAAGTGGAAGAGGATATTGAAAAGATAGAAACCTTTGACACTTTTGGGAAACAGGAAGCCTTTGAAATTGCATGTACAATATCTCTTAATGACGTACAATATGAAGAAATGATGAAGCTTGATAAAGAGTTTAGAGAAGTGTTAAAACTATACTCAATCTAAATATACTTTTAAAAATTATTTCTCTATAATAAACACAATTTAATTTAAGACTTTTTATTTACTTTTTTATTGGTTGTTTTTTCTTTTAAAGTTTTTAGGATTAAGGTAGAAAGTTCATTGACGGGATTCATACCGTTCAATATTAGATCAGATTCTGATTTAACCTTGGGGCTACCCGATAAATACATTGAATGGTATCGTTTATAATGAGTTATCCAGCTAGCAATAGCATTTAGTTGCTTTACTAAGCTTTCTTTTTTCTCTCCTTTAAAAGTACTTTGAGTTTCCCAAGTTTCCATATTTATTTCTCGTTCGATTAGCCGAATAACACCAATATCTGGTGGAACATCAATATAAATTACTAAATCGATAAATTCCTTCAATTCTTTCCTAAGTCGACCAGAGGGCTCTTCCAAGATTATGTAATCAGATGGAAAAATTATTTTTTGGGTGGAAGGATCAGTAATTGAAATTCTCTCTAATAAAGCTAGTAAATCTTCTCTAAGTTTAGGAATCCGAATTTGTTCAGGGTTCGCTCCTTCTTTTATCCACTGATTCATATCACTTGGCCACTCAACATATTTTTCGTAATGATCAAAGAATAGAATTGGTGCATCATTCAGTTTCTTGGATAATAATTTAGCTATTGTTGACTTACCAGAACCAATATATCCAGATATTACAATAACATAGGGCTTAGAGATCCCCTTAGAAGTTTTAATCATTAATAAGCATAATATAATCTAAGAATATAAATAAATATAAGCAATAACTAACAAAATTTTTTCTATTACGAAAATTTTTGGTGTTTCCAAGATAAAAACTCTAAATTATAAACTCTAAAAATATTTTAAGAATAAGGAACATATTTTATTCGATACTGAATGATGGAAAGTATCAATAAGATATTATCATCAGATTCTTTTGGAGATAAAGTTAATCATTGGATGTATTTAGCAGCGGTTCCAGCATTATCAATATCTGTAATTAATGACAACGAATTTTTTTCTCGTGAGTTTAATACAGCATTACTTAAAACATCTAATGATTATGATAAAGACATTATTTATTATGCTGCTTCTTTAACGAAGCCGGTTTTCGCTTACATGATTTTAAAATGTATTCAAGAGGGGTTGCTATCTCTTGATAGACCTATTCATGAATACTATCCTCTCCCAAACCCAAAGGATCCTAATTCTAATTTTATTACTACACGTCATATTTTGAGTCATAGCACTGGATGGGTGAACTGGAGAAATAATGCAAGCCAAGAATTGGTATCAGAATTCACTCCGGGAACCGATTTCAACTATTCTGGAGAAGGCTACTTCTTCCTTCAACGAGTAATCGAGTATCTAACAGGAAAGAGTGTGTCGTCTCTTCTTCGTGAATATGTTTTTCAACCATTAAGTATGCGTAATTCAAGCCTTGCTTGGTTGCCCGAACTTGACTTGAAGAGAGTTAGAGGACACAACAACCGTGGTATACCCGTCCAAGAAACTTTTTCTCCAGTTAGCAGTACTTTAGCTAGTTATTCTATTGATAAAGGTGTAAGCATTGAATCTCTAAAGACAGAAGACTCTGAGAAAGCTCTACGTGAATCAATGCCAAATGTTCCAGTACTGCCTAACTTTCTGAAACCAAACGCTGCAAGTAGTTTAATGACGACAGCAAAAGATTATGCATTGTTTCTACGACATTTGGTAAAGACACCTGACAAAACAACAAGGGACATTCTTAACTTAATGTCTACACCTCAAGTCAGCATCAACGACGAATTGAAATGGGGTATAGGTACAGGGCTTGAAATAAATCAAGATGAAATAAATTTATGGCATTGGGGAGATAACCCAGGATACAAAAACTTCTTCACTGCAGACCCTAATAAAAAGACAGCATTAATTGTATTCACTGCCAGTGATAACGGAAAAAGCGTCTATGAACGTTTAATTCGTGAATTAACTGGAGTAGACCATCAAGCATTTTTTTATTACAGATAAGAAAGCATGTGATTGCTTTTTGGTAAAATAATTTTCTAAATTCAACTGCAATAGAAAGATTCTAGTGCTTAATTTTTATGAATAACCTATAGGCTGTGATGAAATGCTGGTTGAAGATGCAATTAAGGGTAGAAGAAGCATTCGAGCTTACAAGCAGGAGCCAGTTCCTATAGAAGCGGTTAGAAGCATAATTGAAGCAGGCACCTGGGCACCATCAGCAATGAATGG
>JAFGHP010000098.1 GCA_016930055.1 Candidatus Bathyarchaeota archaeon
ATTAAACAGAATAATTTAATAAAGTACTATTATTAAAGAAAAATTACATGTGTTAATATATGGCTCATATCCACCAACATAATAATAAAAATATTTTCATGAATTTGCGTATTCTCTTTTTATCTATTATTCTATTAATTACGGGCATATTGTTAAATTACCTAACTGAAAAAACCCTTCTTAATGATTCAATCATAATTATTTCAATGCTTATATCGGGATACAATATATTTCTTTCAGGATTAAAATCACTTTTAAGAAAACATGTTACTATAAATCTATTAATTACTATAGCTGCAATTGGTGCATTATTGATTGGACATCTCGAAGAGGGTGCAAGTGTAGTTGTATTGTATAATCTTGCAGAATTATTAGAAGATTATGCATCTGATCAGACCCGAAAATCCATTAAAGCATTATTAAAATTGAAACCGGATGTAGTAAAAATTTTAAGAGATGATAGAGAAATCGAGACCTCCATTTCTGATACTGTTCCTGGAGATTTATTTATTCTTAAACCAGGTGATCGGATCCCTTTAGATGGTAAAGTAATAGAAGGTTATAGTAATGTAGATCAATCAGCCATTACTGGTGAATCTTTACCTATAACTAAAAGAATTGGTAATGATGTATTCGCAGGTTCACTTAATTTAGATGGGTATCTAGTTGCTAGAGCAACTAAAATGGCTTATGAATCAACTTTGAGTAGAATACTTAACCTCATTGAAGAAGCTGAGGAAAGTAAAAGCCCTACTGAAACTTTTATTGATAATTTCTCGCGTTGGTACACGCCAACAATTATTATTTTATCTATATTTTTCGCAATTATTCCAACATTCATTCTTAAATTACCTTTAGTTGATTGGGTTTATAGGTCATTGGTTATGCTTGTTGTTGCTTGTCCTTGTGCTTTAGCAATATCTACACCTGTTGCTATGGTTTCTGCAATTACTAGTGCCAGTCGTTATGGTGTTTTAGTAAAAGGTGGATCTTATATCGAATTAATAAGTAAAACTAAAGTTGTTGCATTTGATAAAACTGGTACTTTAACTGATGGTAAACTTAGTGTTAAAGAGGTATTTGGTTCAAATCAAGAGGAAATAATTAGTTATGCTGCTTCTCTTGAAACAAGATCTGAACATCAAATTGCTTCAGCAATTATAGATAAAGCAAAAAATTTAGGGATTATATTAAAAGAGCCTACAAATTTTAAAAGTTATCCGGGTAAAGGAGTAATAGGTCGAATTGATGAAAAAACTATCTGCGTAGGAAATCAGTTGTTAATGAATGATATTGGTATACCCCTCGAATTACAACAAAATAATGGTACTGTTGTTTATGTTAGTAAAGAAAATCAATTAATTGGGAAAATAACCTTCACTGATAACATACGTGATGAAGCAGAACCAACAATAAATGCGCTAAAAAAACGTAAATTCAAAATCGTAATGTTAACAGGTGATAATCAAATAACCGCTGGTAATGTAGCAAATAATTTAGAATTGGATGGATACTATGCTCAATTGTTACCTGAAGAAAAAGTGGCTGTAATAAAATCAATTAATGATAAAGTTGTAATGGTTGGAGATGGAGTTAATGATGCACCTGCATTAGCAGTAGCTGATGTTGGTATAGCTATGGGGGTTATTGGTTCCGATGTTGCTTTAGAAACCGCTGATATTGCACTTTTAGAAGATAAACTAGATAGAATCCCTTATATTATTGATCTAAGTAACGAAACAATGACCACAATTAAACAAAATATTGCATTAAGTATAATTCTAAAATTTATGATAATAATGTTAACTA
This sequence comes from Candidatus Bathyarchaeota archaeon, assembly GCA_016930055.1. GTDB lineage: Archaea > Thermoproteota > Bathyarchaeia > TCS64 > TCS64 > UBA8941. Next base: position 1,810 of record JAFGHP010000098.1, read on the forward strand.
TCCCTGGTTGGATCAGTCTTTGGTTAGCTGTTGGCTTAGGTGATATGGGACTAACACTATTTGTTATTATAAATAGTTTAAAACTTAGTAAGATTAAACCATTTTAGATAAGATTAAAGGCTTCCATGTTTTTTTAATATGACTGCTATGAGTACTGATAAAGAACTTGAACGATTAAAAAGAAAAAAATTACAGGAATTACAACGTCGAATGCTTCAGACTACTTCACAACAAACTACTACTCAAATAAAAGAACCATCTAATAAGGAAATTTTAAATCGATTCTTTGTTGAACGTGCTTGGGAAATTTGGAATATTGCATATGAACAATATCCTAAACTATTACCTCAAGTTGAAGAAGTTTTAGTTAAAGCAATTAAAGATGGAAAAATCGCTCAAAAAATTGATGGAGCTAATTTAATAAATTTTTTAAGAGAAATTGGGATTCCTGTAAGACTTAATACACAAATTAGATTTTCAGAACATGGTGAATTAAAGACTCTTCAACAAAAGCTTAAAAGTAATGAATAAAACTTTAAAATTTTTTAATTAGTATTATTAAATTAAAAACTTTTTATTTATTTATCAATATGCACAAAAAAGCATAACGATTTTCAATTACAACTACAAAAATTAAAGAGACATTGTATATGATCCCTCTTCAAGATACTTATGGAAGAACAATCACTAGTTTAAGAATTAGCTTAACCCAAAAATGTAATTTTAATTGTTTCTTTTGCCATCAGGAAGGTGAACATAATCCCAATAAAGAAATGACTTCAACAGAAATTGACACAATTGTATCAGTAGCAGCTGAACTAGGTATAAATAAAATAAAATTTACTGGGGGGGAGCCTCTGTTAAGAGATGACATTGAAGAGATAATTCGAAAAGCTGCTTCTCATGTTGAAGAAGTTTCAATGACTACAAATGCTTATTTTTTAAGTGAAAAAGCATGTATTTTAAAAAAAGCTGGGTTAAAGAGAGTAAATATCAGTTTTCATAGTTCTAAACCTGAAGTATTTAAATCAATAACAGGTTTTGATGTTATAAATAAAGTAAAAGAAGGGATAAGAACTGCAAAATTATGTGAATTAAATCCTATAAAAATAAATATGGTTATTATGAAGGGGATTAATGATTCTGAAATTTATGATGTTTTAAAATTTTCTCATGAAGTTGGTGCAATCTTTCAAGTCATTGAATATCAACCGCTTGAACGTGGTTTAGAGGAATGGAATAATTATTATTATGATTTAACTCCTTTAGAAGAACTTTGGAGTAAGGAAGCAATAAATATTGTTGAAAGGGAAATGCATCATCGTAAACAGTATACCTTAAAAAATGGATCAATTGTTGAAGTGGTTCGTCCAATGCACAACACTGTTTTTTGTGCAAATTGTAATAGACTGAGATTAACTAGTGATGGATACCTAAAACCTTGCTTAATGAGGAATGATAATTTAGTTCCTTTAGTACAACTGATAAGAAATGGGGATTCAAGGGATAAACTACTGGAAGCGTTTAGAGAAGCAACTTTAAAACGTATTCCTTACTGGAGGTCATAAATGAAGATAGAAATAAAATATTTTGCTAGCATCAAAGAATGGACGGGATTAAAAAAAGAAATTATAGAAGTTCCTGAAAAAACAACTGTAGAAGAGTTAAGAAAAATAATAGTAAAACGCTATAATAAGCTAGATATTGAAAATAATTTACTTGTCGCTATTAATGGTAGTTTTGTAGATCTTAAAGAAATAATAAAAGAAAGGGATGAAATAGCGATATTTCCTCCAGTAAGTGGTGGGTAATCATGATAAAATTAATTAATGAAGATTTTTCAGTAGACGAAGTTTTAAAGAATCTTAAAAAGAATAACATAGGAGCTTTAGTAACTTTCATAGGTATAGTACGGGGAGAATCTGATGGTAAGACAATTGATTTAATGGAGATTGAAGTTTACCCTGAAATGGCTTTCAAACAATTAAATGAAATACGATTAAAAGCAATCCACAAATTCAATGTTGAAGACATTTTTATAATTCATCGTTATGGTATTCTAAATATTACTGAAAACATTGTCTTAATCGCAGTTTCTGCTGTTCATAGAAGCGAAGCTTTCGATGCATGTGAATATGTAATAGATGAACTTAAAAAAACTGTTCCAATATGGAAGAAAGAATATAGTAAAAATGGTGAAAAATGGGTTAAGTGAATAGAATATGAATGAAAAAGATCCTTACAAAATGGTTGATATTGGAGAAAAAGAAATAATTTTTAGAACAGCTCAAGCTATTGGATTTATTAAACTTTCTAAAGACACAATTAAAGCTATTTTAAATGAAAAAATTTCTAAAGGTGATCCCTTAGCAGTTGCTGAGATAGCATGTATTCAAGCAGTAAAAAAAACATCTGATCTAATTCCAATGTGTCATAACCTTCAAATTAGTAAGATTAATGCAGACTTTATTCTACTCGAAAATGGTGTTGAAGCAAGATGCCAAGTTAATTCTTATTCTAAAACTGGTGTAGAAATGGAAGCATTAACTGGAGTAACGGTTGCGTTATTAACAATATGGGATATGGTGAAATATTTAGAAAAAGATTTGGCTGGACAATACCCTGATACAGTAATTACTGACATACGAATATTAGAAAAAAAGAAGGGTTAAAATGAACCATCCAAGAGACCAAAGGGTTCTAGCATCTTTTGCGTTGATAGTTACTACAGATACTAGGACAGAAGAAGATGATTTTACAGGTAAAGCAGCAATCTCTTTATTGAAAGATAATGAACAAAAAATTGCTAAATATTTACTTATACCTAATAATTCAGAAAAAATTAGAAATGAAGTAGAAAAAATATTGTCAGATAAATCAATAAATGTAATTATCACAAGTGGAGGAACAGGAATTGGTTCTAAAGATTTAACGGTAGACACATTAATGCCTCTTTTCCAGAAACATTTACCAGGTTTTGGAGAACATTTTAGACGATTAAGTTTTGAAGAGATTGGTGGTTCAGCAATTATGAGTCGGGCAACAGGGGGAATAATTCAAGGAAAATTAATTTTTTGTTTACCTGGTTCAATTAATGCTGTGACTTTAGCTTTATCAAAAATAATTATTCCAAATTTGGGTCATATGTTATGGGAGATAAATAGAAAATGAAACCTTTTGAGAAGTTAGTTCCTCGTTTAGAGGCTATTAAATTAATTAATGAAAATATTAATCCAATTAACAGAGTTGAAAATATCCCATTAATTGAAGGAGTGGGTAGAGTATTAGCAGAAGATGTAATAGCTGATTTTAATGTTCCACCTTTCGATAGAAGTTCAATGGATGGTTATGCTGTTAAAGCAGAAGATACAATAGACGCAAATGAATCTAAGCCTGTGAAATTAAAACAAATTGGTATTTATTACGCTGGTGAAAATAAAGAAATTTTAATTGAAAAAGGTCAATGTATCGAAATTTCAACGGGTAGCCCCATTCCAAATGGAGCAAACGCTGTGGTAATGGTTGAATATACTAAAAAAATTGGGGACTTCATTGAAATTTATCGAAAAACAAAACAAGGAGATAATATTGCTCCAGAGGGAGAAGACATTAAGAAAAATGAAGTAGTCTTAAAAGTTGGAGAATTTTTAACCCCCGGTAAATTAGGGGCATTAGCAGCTATTGGTAAAACCACTTTACGAGTATTCGAAAAACCTCTTATTGGTATATATAGTACTGGCACTGAAATTGTTGAACCAGGTGTCCCATTAAAAAATAGTCAAATTTATGACATTAATTCTTATACTATTAATGCAATAGTTGAATCAAATGGATGTTTACCAATAAAAAAAGGAATAATTCTTGATGAAGTAACTATTTTAGCAAATTCCGTTCTTGAAACAAAAAATTTTGACTTAACTGTATTTAGTGGTGGAAGTAGTGTCGGTTCAAAAGATTTGTTAAGTGATATTGTTGAAAATTATGGTAAAATACATTTTCATGGTCTTCAAGTAAAACCAGGAAAACCAACACTATTTGGAGAAATAGAAAATAGACCTATTTTTGGTATGCCTGGTTATCCTACAAGTTGTTTAAACAATTCTTATGTTTTTTTAATACCTGCATTAAGAAAGTTAGCACATTTACCACCAAAAGAAGATAGGGTTGTTAAAGCTAGATTAGCTAAATCGATTAGATCAGATGGTGGACGTGAACAGTTTTTTACTGTTAAATTAAATGGCGATACAGCTATGCCAGTATTCAAGCAGAGTGGTGATATTACTAGCATCGCCAACGCAGATGGTTATTTCGTTATTCCAATAGGTGTTTACTCTGTTAAAGAAGATACAGAAGTTGAAGTAATATTATTTAATCATTAATACCTTTAAACAAAATTTTATTGTCTATTATTTGGAGGTCTCCAAATTAATCCTAAGATACCGCCAAATAACGCTAATAAAAAACCGATACCAAATCCTCCAACGGCTACAATCCAACTTATAAAAGATGCAATAATTATAATCGAACCAGAAATAGTATGCGTTTTTGGATCAGTTCTTAGTTTTAATGAATAAAAAATAATAACACTTCCGCATAACAACCCGAGAAGACCAATATAACCTCCAACTCCTCCAATAAAAAACGTAATTGCAGAACCAATTACTATAACAAAAAGTGAAGAAAATGTAATAATCACGCCTCCTAATAAGGAAAGAATAAAAGCAGCAACAGGGTGGGGTTTCAAACTCATAAGATACATGAGGTTATTTAATAGTATAAAAACAATTTTAAAACAACTTGAAAATGTTAATTACTATCCTCTGTATCTTTAAAAAGGACTGAGATTGAAGAAGATATTAGATGACATTAGAATTTTGGACTTCACTCATGTTTGGTTTGGTCCATATTGTACTATGCTACTTGCTGAGCTAGGAGCTGAAGTGATTCTTGTAGAACCCCCATGGGGAAACATTGGGAGAATGGGTCCTGGTGAATTATATAAAAATACTCGAACTAGTACAAGTTTTTATGCTTTAAATCAAAATAAGAAAGATATTGCTATAGATATGAAAAATCCTGATGGGATAGCAATAGTAAAAGAACTTGTAAAAGAATCTGATGTAGTAGTTCAAAATTATGTTCCTGGAGTAATGGAACGTCTTGGATTAGGTTATCAGGACTGTAAACAAATTAAGCCAGATATAATTTATGCTGCTCTTAGTGGTTTTGGCCAAACTGGTCCATATAGAGAATATGCAAGTTATGCAGTCATTGCTGAAGCAATGAGTGGACATAGTTATGCAAATGGAAACCCCACTGAACCAAATGGAAGACCTAAAAGCTTAGCTGGAGCAATTGGAGACCTGGGTCCTGGAACAATGGCAGCTTTTGCTATTTGTGCTGCTTTACGTTATCGTGATAAAACTGGTCTAGGACAAAGTATTGATGTCAATCAACTTGACACAATGGTCAGTTACAACACTTGTAGTACAACTGACTACAGCTTATTCGGAGAAACTTCAGCAGAACGAAGAAGAAAAAGGCAACTTAACCCAGATCCGGATCAACCTACTCAACCACAACAGATTTGGGGGTTAATCCCCTGTAAAGATGGATGGGTCCAAGTTGCAGGTAGTAGACCAAAAGCAATGGAAGAACTTAAAAAATACCTTGGAACCGATGAAGTAGATGTTAATGCGATTAAAACAAAACTTTCAGAAATGACAAAAAAAGACGCTTTCGATTGGTTAGTCGGATTTGGATTCCCGGCTGCCCCAATATACCAAGCTTATGAAGCAATGACCGATCCACATATAATAGATCATAAAATGTTTGTAGAAGTCGAACATCCTTTAGCAGGAAAATATCAAACACCTAACTTCCCAGTCCATTTAAGTCTTACACCAGGAGAAGTAACAAGTGCAAGCCCCGTACTTGGACAACATACTGAATGGGTTTTAAAAAACATCCTTAAAAAAACATCTGAAGAAATCGCTTCTTTAGAACAAAACGGCGCTATTTCATGTTGGAGAAAATAAAACTCCATCATTTTGATACAAATTTATTATTTTTTATAAAAAAACGTAATTCATCGGATAAATCTTTTTTTATACCAATCCTTTTACTCTTATCATAATTTTGTACTAATACTTTATTAATGATAATTAAGGGACCATCTTGGCTAGTAGTAAAACAACCATTAAGTTCTTTAGTAATTTTAAAAGAAACACTTAGCTTACCTGGTCCATTAGTTAACTCATAAATATTTTTGACTTTACGTTGCATTTTCATATATTCTATACCCCATAATGGTTCCAGTGATCTAATTAAAACTCCCCCAACACTATTAACTTCATGTGCAACGAGGTTTAACATCCAATATTTATGAACATTATAAATAAATAACCGTCCAGGTTCATCCCACATCATCGAATTGTAAGTTTTCCTTCCCTTAAATGCACGACTAGCTGGATCTTTATCTCCATAATAGGCTTCAGTTTCAACAATAATCCCTGAAAGTATATTATTATCAAACCGTCGAATTATCTTTTTACCTAAAAGTTCATAAGCGACTTTTTTAGGATTACGTGAATAGAATTCTTTCTGTAAAATCGTTTCATTAATATGTTTATTGCAGTCTTTTTCCATATTCATTTTATTTTAATAATCTTTGAATTATTGAACTTTTAGTTATCAATACTTAATCTTTATTATTTTTTTCTATACTGATATTAAACCCAAATTTTAATATTATTAAATTAAAATTATTTAATTAAATTAACTCATATTTAAGGTGAAAAATTGGCTTCGAATATTAATTGGTCAGATTTATTATATAATTCAGCAGTATTAATATATAAAAACGTCATAGAAATAAAAAAACAAAATTCTGGGAAAGATTTTTTTTACCTTAAACAAATTTTAGATGAAGTAGCACAAAACACATTAATTGAATATTTTACCTTGAAAGGTATTCCAGTTAATATAATAAGTGAAGAAGGTAATTATTATCTGGATTCTAGTAGTCCAATAATTATTGCTGATCCTATAGATGGAACTACAAATATTTCAAGAAATTTAAGACCTGCAACAACATGCTTAGCAGTATCCAATAATAATTTTTTTTCAGGAATATTTTCTTCTATTGTTTTAGATCTATATACGGGTGAGTTTTATAAAGCAGAAAAAGGGCAAGGATCCTTTTTTTGTGGAAAGAAAATAATGGTAAATAAAAATTCTAACGTAATAAATTCGATTATTTCGATGGATATAAGTAAAATTCCAAAATTTAATAGGTTAAATAAATTATTTGCTGCAGCTAAATACATTCGAATGCTGGGATCTTCTGCTGCAGATCTTTGTTATCTAGCTTCTGGTGTTTTTGATGCACATATAGATATTAGGGGTAGTGCAAGAGCAACAGATCTTGCTGCTGCATTATTTATTCTGCAAGAAGCAGGAGGGTATTTTTGTTTAAATTCTGATTTGTTATTAGATATGCCATTAAATAGAGAAGCTCAATTTGAGATAATCGCTGCTTCCAGTAAAAAATTATTAAATGAAATTATACATTTAACAGATGAATAATATGTTTTTTCAAAAACCTCTTATTGAAGCAATTTTTCTTAAACGAATAAATAGATTTTTGGGTTTAGTCATGTTGAAAGAAAAAGAGGTCTATTGTTTTATTCCGAACCCTGGAAGAATGGATGAACTTCTTAAACCTGGTATACTTGTTTATTTGTTAAATGAAATTAAACCCGGGAGAATTACAGACTATGACTTAATTTTAGTAAAATATGATGAAATATTAGTGTCAATAGATTCTAGAATACCTAATATTCTAGTCAAAGAATCAATAGAAAATAATATTTTTCAAGAATTTAAGGGATATCAAATTTTAAAAACAGAACAAAAATATTATGATTCTAGATTCGACTTTTTATTAAAGAAAAATAATGAACAACTGCTTTTAGAAGTCAAATCGTGTACTTTAGTGATCGATAATGTTGCTTATTTCCCTGATGCACCAACAAAACGTGGCACTAAACATATTAAAACATTAATAAAAGCACTAAATGAGTTTAGGAGTGTAATATTATTCTTAATTCAAAGAAAAGACTCAACTTTTTTTGCCGCAAATAAAAAAACAGATCCAACCTTTGCTTCTGCACTTCAAGAAGCCTCAATTTTAGGAGTTGAAATATATGCATACGATCTAAAGGCTAATTTGAATAGTATAACTTTAAACAAACGTGTACCTTTGCTCATTCAACACACACTATAATATAACATATTTAAACAAAAAACGATAAGAAGACTTCCTTAATTTAATTCAAAGATGTTAAAAAAGGGCTTTTTTTCCTTTTATATCAATACAAACCATTTTTAAGCTCCTGTTTCCCGTTTTACACAATAGAGGTCGGTGGATGGGTAAAAAGAAGGTACTAAGTGAGAAGGACTTAAAAGCTGTAGTATATCCTTCAAAAAATGATGTCCTTGGTATAGTCCAAAAAATGCTTGGCTTCGATAGAGTAATGGTAAAATGTCAAGATGGTAATGTCAGAGTTTGCCGTATAAGAGGTAAAATGAAACGACGAACATGGATACGGGAAGGCGATGTAGTATTAGTTAGTCCCTGGGACTTTCAAAGTGAAGAACGTGGAGAAATATTCTTTAGATATACCGCAAATCAAGTTGACGAACTTAAACAAAAAGGCATATTAAAAATGGAGTAGGCTGAAATATTTGCCCCGGCGTGAGCGTTTAGAGAAAAAAGCTGAGGCGATGGAACGCCAATATGAAGAAAACTCTCTAATGCTAAATAAAGATCAGGAAGAATTCCAAGTAACCGAAGCTGTATTCGATCGACCCACATTAGAAGGTATATACCGACTTATCCATCGAAAAATAATTGATAAGATTAAAGGAGTATTAAAAGCAGGAAAAGAAGCTAGCATATATTGGGGTTTAGATTATGATGGTCGCGAGTTAGCTATAAAAATCTATTATACATCAACATCGGAGTTTAGAAAAGGAATGATGAAATACATTGAAGGAGATCCAAGGTTTAAAAGATTTAGAAAAGACTCTAAGAGTATAATTTATACTTGGACACAAAAAGAATATAGTAACCTACAGTTAGCAGAATCTGCAGGTATAAATGCACCACGCCCAATTTCCTTCTATAGAAATATACTTGTAATGTCATTCATAGGATTAGATGGAGTCCCAGCACCACTACTTAGAGAAATATCTTTAGAAGATCCAAATCAATTTTATGATCAATTAACAGATGAGATAAGATTCCTTTACCAAAAAGCAGGGCTAGTACATGGAGACTTAAGTGAGTATAATATAATGGTTTGGGAGAAAAAACCAGTAATTTTTGATTTTTCTCAAGCTATGTTAAAATTTCATCCCCTTGCAGAAGAACTTTTAAGACATGATATTGAAACTATAAACTCTTATTTTGTAAAAATAGGTGTAAACGTTTATGATAATATAGCACTTATGGAGTGGATAAAAACTGGAGAAGCATAGTTATATTAGGATCCCTCAAGATCGAATCGGAGTTCTTATAGGACCCGATGGGAAGACAAAAAATTTAATTGAGAAATCTTTCAATATAAATTTAATAATTGATAGTAAAATTGGTAATGTAGAGATTATTTTACCTTCCAACCATGAAGATGTATCTGTGTTATTCACCGTTTCTAATATTGTGAAAGCAATTGGTAGAGGATTTAATCCTAAAAAAGCTATAATTTTAAGAAACGAAAATTATGATTTGAGTATCATTGATCTCGAAGATTTCGTAGGAAAAAGTACAAATGCACAAGATCGTGTTAAAGGTAGAATTATTGGCAGGGAAGGGAAAAGTAGGCTTTTAATAGAAGAATTAACAGAAACTCAAATTAGTATTTATGGTAGTACAGTTAGCATAATAGGAAATATTGAATCTTTATCTGCAGCTAAAGAAGCAATTATGATGCTTGTAAGAGGAAGCTTCCATAAAACGGTGTGGAATTATCTCTATGCGTATCGAAGAGATCTTAAAAAAAGTAAAACCGAAATTTGGTTCGATCAGACTATAAAGCAACATAATCGAAGGAGACAACGCCTTGATACAAATATTAATGTTTTAGAGGATGGCTGATTAGATGGCTCAGCAAGAATATCAAGCTGTAAGTCCAAGTGACTTTTTTTATCGAAATAGGGAGATAGCTGGGTTTAGTAATCCTAGTAGAGCAATATATGTAGGTATAAGAGAACTTTTAGAAAATAGTTTAGACGCTTGTGAAAGTGCACAAGAACCACCAAAAATCTATATTAGAATAACAGAGGAATCAATACAAAACAATGAAAATAGTACTGTAATATATTATATTAGGGTTGAAGATAATGGTACAGGTGTACCTTCCGAACAGATCCCTGCTTGTTTTGCTCAAGTATTTTATGGTTCAAAATATACACTAAAACAATCGAGGGGTACATTTGGTTTAGGAGGAACCATGACCATTCTTTTTGGTCAAATTACAACTCATAAACCAGTAATAGTTACTTCAAGTACAGGTGAAGATATTCACCAATTTGAGATGATGATAGATATTCAAAAAAATCAGGCACAAATTTTAAGACACAGTATTTACTCGAATGTTAAAAAATGGCGTGGTACAATCGTTGAATTACAAATGGAAGGAGATTATCCTAGAATACAATCTCGGATGATTGAATATTTTAAACAAACTGCAATGGTAAATCCCTATCTTGATCTTACTTTCATCGACCCTAAAAACAGATTATATAGATTTGAACGAGGAACTGATATAATGCCTGTTTTACCCAGAGCGGTTCGTCCTCATCCTCATGGAATAGATGTAGAAACTTTCCGTCGTTTAATATCAATCACTAAAACAAAAGATATGAAAAATTTCATGATGGAGCACTTTCAAGGTATTGGGAGTATAACATCAGAACGATTTCTTACTTTCGCGGGAATCGAAAGTAAACAAAAACCTATTAATCTATCACCTGAAGAAATCGTTAAAATAGTATATGCTGCTAAAGATTTTAAAGAATTTAAGAGACCTGATTCTAGTTGCTTAAGCCCCATTGGGCAAGAACTACTTGAAACAGGTATCCGAAAGGAACTTGGTTTAACTGAAGATGATTTTATTAAAACTATTCAAAGACCTGCTGCAACCTATAGTGGTTATCCCTTTATAATTGAAGCTGCTGTTGTTGCTGGTAAAACAGTCCGGAAATTAGGTCAAGGAATAACATTATATAGATTTGCTAATAAAATACCACTACTATTTGATGAATCTAGTTGTGTTAGTTTTAAAGTAATTTCTAAAAATATTAATTGGAAAACTTACAAAGTTAATCAAGATACGCCTCTCGTTGTAGCTATTCATGTCTGTTCAACAAAAATTCCTTACAAAAGTGTAGGGAAAGAATTTCTTGCTGACCAACCGGAAGTTGAAAAAGAGATAGCGAATGCAATTCGGAAAGCAGCTAGAGATCTAAGAATTTTTATTAGTCACAGTCTAAGGCTTGAAAGACAACGTCACAGACTTAATGTGTTCAGTAAATATCTACCAAAAATTAGTGAATTTTCACAAAAATTAGCTGATAAAGAAGAAAGCCCTGACATTCAAAAACTTTTAAATGAAGTAAACGTGCCCCCTCAACAAGAAGAAACTGAAGATGAGGATGAAAATGGCAGTTCAGATGACGATGTCATTTTACCAGAAGATGAAGACTTTCCTGAAGTAGAAGAAGATGAAATAGAGGAAGATGATGGTAATGGCGAAAAAAATTAGTGAAGCAGAAAGACAGAGAGACGTTGTTGAAAAGAGTCTCAAACAACTTGGCAATTTAATTTATGACCAGATAAATGAAGGTGAATTCCCTTGGATAATGATGCAAAGTAGAAGTATAGATAACATTCAATATGATGATACAGTAAGACAATATATACTTGGAGACAGAATGATTAAACGTCATAGTCGAAACATTAAACATATCCGCCCTTTTACTCAACTTGTTTGGACCGCTTGGTTTGCTCGTGAATTAGTAAAACTACGTAAAACAAGCACTTTAAGAGAAGTATATTATTCTGCTCGTGGACAAAGAGACATCGAGTATAATGATCAAAAAGAGAGCGATAATATAATCACTGATCTAGAAGTTGCACTCAATAAAGCAAGGGAAGAATTTGGTATTTTTCCAGAAGAACGAAGTGCAATATTTGGAGATTTAACAATTGAGTACACTGTACCTGGTTATGAGGGAAGAAGAACCAATCTTACCGATCACCCTGACGGTGTCATGGTTGGACCAGCTGTAACTAGCTCAGAATTTATCGAAACAACAGCAAATAAAATACTAGTAATTGAGAAAGGTGCAATGTTTACACGTTTAGTAGAAGAACAAGCACATAAAAAATTCAATGCCATTTTAGTCCATACCGCAGGTCAAAGTCCTCGTAGTACTAGAAACATAATCCATCGTTTAAACAAAATGTGGGGGATGCCTGTATATATTTTTACAGACGGAGATCCTTGGGGCGTTCATATTGCTATGGTTATAGTATCTGGATCAGCAAACGCAGCCCATTTAAGAGGGTTAACCACTCCAGATGCTAAATGGATTGGAGTTTGGGCTTCAGATATCATTAATTATAAATTACCTACTGAAAACCTCACAGAATTTGATAAAAAACGGTTAACCGAATTACAATCTGATCCACGTTATAAAGAAGATCCGTGGAACCGAGAAATTGAAACCTTTATTAAACTTCAAAAGAAAGCAGAATTAGAAGCATTTAGTCTGTATGGATTAACTTATATAGTTGATAAATATCTTCCAGAAAAATTAAACGAAAACTAGAACCAGTTTAAATATTATTTCAAATATTTTAAAAAGGTGATAGTAATGTCTACACGATTAAAAATAAAAAACACTACAATAATTCCATTAATATATGGATTATTATTGTTCGTTATTGGCGCAATAATTGCTTATTACTCATATAGTTTAGATGGAGCTCCAAGAGCTTTCACTCCAATGGGGCTTTTTGTCACGTTTACAGGTATTTTGATTATTTTTTGTATGGAGAGATAACTTTGTTGAAAGGAATTATCATGGCTGGTGGCGAAGGTAAACGTTTTCGACCTTTAACATACTATTTTCAAAAATGTATGATCCCTGTTGGTGAAAACCAAAAACCCATTTTAGAGTATATTGTTAGGTTATTAAAATATAATAAAATTGATGATTTGATTGTTTTAACAGGTTATAGGCATCAGCAAATATTTAATTTCTTTAATAATGGAGAACGATTTGGAGTGAAAATTAGTTATGTTCTAGATGAACCCGATTTGAAGGGGAGCGCCAACGCTCTTCTTAATGCTTATTGGAAAGGATTTATCTCTAAAGATGATGTATTAGTAATATATTATGGTGACATTTTAAGTAATTTAAATTTAAATGAATTAATAAAGCAACATCAAGAAACAGGTAGTGATGTAACTGTAGCTTTAGCAAAAAAATTTAATATAAGTGTAGGGACTGCTGATGTAAAGGATAAAAAAATTATTGATTTTGTTGAAAAACCTGATCTTGAAAAACCTGTTAGTATTGGTGTTCTTATAATGAATGGATCGTTATTAGATTTCATGGAAAAAATCCAAAAGGAAGGGCAATTAAATATTTTTGATATAATGGGTGACGTAGTTTCCTTATTAGTTAAGCAAGGAAAAAACGTTGGTGCTTATCTAACTGATGCTTTTTGGTATGATGTAGGTAGTCTTGAAAAATATGAACGAATAGATAATAAAAAACTTGAAAATGAAATGAGCTATCTTTTCGAATAAGTACTTTCCATACTATAATTCAAAAAATTCTTAAAGACTTCTGTCTGCTCATTAATCGGCGGACAACGGATTGAAAGCTATTATCCTTGCGGGTGGATTTGGTACACGGCTTAGACCACTAAGCTGTACAAGACCAAAAATGTTGTTACCAGTTGCTAACCAACCTCTAATAGATTGGTGTTTAATGAATCTATCAAAAAGTGATGTAGATACAGCTATATTGGCTGTGAATTATTTTGCTGAGGCTTTGGTACGTTACCTTGGTACTACTAAATATGATTTAGGAATACTCTACTCCCGGGAACAACGCCCAATGGGTACTGGAGGTCCCTTAAAAAAAGCCAAAGAAATGCTGAATCTTAATGAACCGTTTATTGTTATGAACGGTGATATCATAACAGATTTTGATATTAAACGTTTAGTCGATTATCATAAAGAAAAAAAGGGTTTAGCAACATTAGCAATTATTGAGGTTCCTGATCCAGGTAGGTTCGGTTCAGTTGAACGAGATTCTGAAAGTCATATTACCCGTTTTGTAGAAAAACCAGAGCCTGGCAAAGCTCCAAGTAACCTGATTAATGCAGGTATATATGTTCTAGAACCAGAAGTATTAAATTATATACCTAATGGTGGAAAAGTATCGATAGAAAGACAAGTTTTTCCAATATTAGCGAAAGAAGGTAAACTTTATGGTTATGAAATTCATGCACAATGGATAGATGTTGGAGTATCAGAAGACTATCTTCGAGCTAATGCACTTCTTCTTAATAGAAGTGATGGAGTAAAAGCAGAAAAAGCAAAAGTGAATCAAACTGCTACATTAATATCTCCATGCAATCTGGCTGAAGGTGTTGAAATTGGAGAAGACTCTATTATTGGTCCTAATGTAGCAATTGCTGAAAATGTTCTTGTTGGGAAGGGTTGTAGAATTGAAAACTCAATTATCTTTCCTGGCGCTACAATTGGTGATTATACAAATATCAAAAACGCGATTATTGGAGAAAACGCAATTTTACATAGGTGGGTCAAAATCGAATCTGGTTCACTTATAGGTGATTACGCAGAGATAGAAGACGGAGTTACTTTAACTCGTGGAGTAACTGTCTGTCCATCTAAAACAGTTGGAGAGAGTGTTCTAGACCAACATCAGGTGATGTAGTGACAAAGCTCTTCGGCACAAATGGAGTCCGGGGTGTCGTAAACCAAGAGTTAACTGTAGAAATGGTTACTAGGTTATCATCTTGTATTGGTAATACCTTAGGCAAGGAACTAGCAATAGGTCGAGATGGTAGAATAAGTAGTCAGATGTTTTACAATGCAGCAGTTTCTGGTCTCTTATCAGTTGGATGTAATGTTCACGACTTTGGACTTTTACCTACACCAACATTACAATATTGTATTAAACATTTGAATCTAGATGGTGGTCTAATGATAACTGCTAGTCATAATCCACCACAATTTAATGGTGTAAAAGTAGTTGCAGGTGACGGTGTTGAAATACCTAGAAGCGTTGAAGAAGTAATTGAAGAAATGTATTTTTCTAAGGAACCCAAATTGGTTTCATGGGATAAAATTGGTAAAAAATATTCAAGAGATGTTATAGACATTTACATAAATGAAGTAGTTTCAAAAGTAGACTATAAAAAAATTAAAGAAAAAAAATTTAAAATAGCTTTAGATCCTGGAAATGGTGTCGCTTCAATTGTAGCACCTTTAATTGCTCAAAAACTTGGATGTACTATCTACACAATTAATTCCGATATAGATGGAACATTTCCAGGAAGAGAGTCAGAGCCACGTCCCGATAATTTAAGCAATCTTCAAGAATTAGTTAAAACCACTGGCAGTGATTTAGGAGTGGCTTTCGATGGTGATGGTGATAGATCAATTTTCTTAGACGAGAATGGTGAAATTTTATATGGTGATCGAAGTTTTGCATTAACTGCTAAAGACTTTCTTAATCGTTATCCTGGTTCAAAAGTAGTTACTTCTGTAAGTAGTAGCAATGCAATAGTAGAAGTTGTCGAAAAAGCAGGAGGCAGTATCTACTGGACTAAGGTAGGTAGTGTTGATATTAGCCGTGCAATGGTAGAAAACGGCATAATGTTTGGAGGAGAAGAGAACGGAGGTGTTATGTATGGTTTACATAACCCTGTCAGAGACGGCTCAATGACGATGGCATTAATATTATGGATAATGGCAAATGAAGGACAAAGTTTATCAAATTTAGTATCCCAGCTACCACAATATGCTCAATTAAAAGACAGAGTAAAATGCCCTAATAATATTAAAGAGCAAGTTTTGAAACTTTTAGAAAAAAAAGTTAAAGCTCCTAAAATTGATACAATGGATGGATTAAAACTATTTTATCCAGATGGAAGCTGGATATTAATAAGACCTAGTGGCACAGAACCGATATACAGAATATACGCTGAATCAGACACTCTAGAAAAAGTTACTAAACTTGTGGAAGAAAATAAAAATTTAATTGAAGAAACTATTAAACAACTAGTGTCTTAAAGATCTAGCTAGATCTAATAATGCTTGATAAGGATCTTTAGCTTTAACAACCCCACTTGCCACTAATATACCTTCAGCCCCAAGATTTTGAGCTGCAATAACATCATCACCACTTGTTATACCCGCGCCACAAAGGACTCTAATTTTTGAATTAATTATTTTTACAGCTTTTACTGCACCTGAAATTATCTCTGGTTTTGCTTTTGATACAGAGATCCCAGAACCAATAAGCTCAGGTGGTTCAATAGCTATTGCATCTGGATTTAATTTAGCAATTTGAATTGCTTTTTCAACAGTATCTACACAAACAACAGAGATTAATTGTACTTCTTTTGATCTTAAGATAGTATTTTCTATTACTTTAATAGGTAATTGTCTTTCGCTGTGATTTATTAAAGTTCCAATACAACCAGATTCCGCAACTGCTTCAGGTAAAATATGCCCAGTATACTGACCATAGATAACTGGATCTATATGTTGAGCAAAAACAGGGACTTCCGAAGAATCTATTAATAATTTTACATCAACCATCTGTGGTGCTAAAGCTATGCTTACACCAGTTTTGTAATGAACATCCTCAGCAATTTTTGCTAATTTTATAGCTTCTTCACCAATACCTTCTTTGTAAGTTTTTAAATTTACAAGAATTAATGGATAACTGACCAGTATGCCTTCCATCTTACTTCTTAATCTAATTTAATTTATATAGTTATTAGTCTACCCGTATTTATTAAAGAATTGAAATTAAAACGAATAAAATATAAGTAACTTTGGTATCGGATAAGTTGGATTAAACTCAAAGAAAACAATTATTGTAGATTAAGAATTTTGACAGAACTTCCTGTCAATAATGGATATACTTTTCTTAAACCTTCAACATTGTTTCTCAACATTAGCTCTAGGGGGTATAAATTTTGAAAGATTTGAAAAAACGTATTCTAATAACATCAGCATTAATCTATGCTAATGGTCCAATTCATATTGGTCACCTAGTTGAATACATTCAAACGGATATCTATATTCGTTTCCTAAAATTGAATGGTCATAACGCATTTTATTGTGGTGCAGATGATACTCATGGTACCCCAATAGAGATTAATGCTGCTAAAGAAGGAGTAACACCTGAAGAATTTATTTCTCGATGGTGGAAGCAACATGATGAAGATTATAAAAAGTATGGTATAATTTATGACTCTTATTATACAACTAATAGTCCAGAAAATCAAAAATATACGGAACTAATTTTTCAGAAACTTAAGGATGCTAATTACATATACACTAAAGATATTGAACTCACTTATTGTGAAAACTGTAAACGCTATCTTCCAGACCGTTATGTAAAAGGCACTTGTCCAAAATGTGGGGCAAAGGATCAATATGGTGATGTCTGCGAAAAATGTAATGCGGCATATAGTACAATTGATTTGATTGATCCATATTGTAGTATCTGTGGTTCTAAACCCATAAAGAAAAATTCTTTACATTATTTTTTTAAATTAAGTGAATTCAGTTCAAAACTTGAAGATTGGTTAAATAAAAATAATAACTTACAACCAGAAATCAGAAACCAGATATTAGTATGGATAAAAGAAGGGCTTCATGATTGGTGTATTAGTCGTGATGGACCCTATTTTGGATTTAAAATACCTGGTGAAGAGAATAAATTCTTTTATGTTTGGCTTGATGCTCCAATAGGTTATATTGCTAGTACTGCCAATTATTGTAAAAATAAGGATTTTACAGCAGATGATATTTGGCAAAATTCTGATAGTACTATAATTCATTTTATTGGTAAAGACATAATTTATTTCCATCTTTTATTCTGGCCTGCTGTTCTTATGGGCGCTGGTTTCCATGTACCCGATAACATAGTTGTACATGGATTCTTAAACGTGAATGGAGAAAAAATGAGTAAAAGTCGGGGCACCTTCCTAACAGCGAGAGAGTTAGCTGATCTATTAGAACCTGAATTATTAAGATACTATTATGCTGCAAACCTTAGCCACACCATGACAGACATAGATCTCGATCTTAATAACCTTGAAAATCGAATAAATAATGAATTAGTAAGTAACATAGCTAATCTAATTTATAGAACACTTAGCTTCCTAAACAGGAACTTTGATTCACAAACGAGTACAATTTTGAATAATGAATTATATGAAGAAATTAAAAGAAAAGCAGAGAATATACAAGATTCATATTATAACTATGAATTCAGAGATTCCGTAAAAGAAATTTTAGAAATAAGCAGCATAGGAAACAAATACTTTCAAGATAATCAACCCTGGGAATTAATTAAAAGCGATAAAGAAAAAACTAGAAGAATATTAACCGACTGTGTCAATATAGTCAAAACCATTTTGATTTTAATAAAACCTATTATGCCTAAATTTGCAGAAAACATTGAAGAACAACTCTCTTTACCTAATCTAACTTTTAAAGAACTTGATAAACGAATCGAAAATCACGAAATAAACCAAGCTAAAATTATCCTAAAAAAGATTGATCCTATAATCCTCAAGAAACCAAAAGAAAAAGACGACATTAAAACGACTTTTCCAATATTAGACTTAAAGGTTGGAAAAGTAATTGAAGTTAAAGACCATCCTAAAGCAGATAAATTATGGATCTTAAAAGTTGACATCGGTTCCGAAAAAATACAACTTTGTGCAGGTCTAAAACCATATTATCCACAAAAAGATGATTTATTGAATAAACATCTAGTTGTAATAACTAATTTAAAACCAACTAAACTAAGAGGCGAAATTAGTCAAGGAATGCTTCTTGCAGCTGATGGTGGAACAAATGTAGGAATTCTAATAGCACCTAAAACTCCTCCAGGATCTAATGTAATCGCTGAAGGAATTACTGGTTTAGAATTACCTGAAGTAACAATCGAAATCATCTCAAAACTCAAGATGGAAGCAAAATCTGGATCAGCATATATAAATAATAAATTATTACACACTGAAAATGAATCAATTTTAATCGACAAAAACATCGAAGGCAAAATAAGATAATTTACTAATAATAAAAATTCTTTAATAAGTCCTATTCAACACCTTAAAAAAATATTTTCAGAAAATCTAAAAACCAATATCTAATCCGATTAAAAAATATTTTTGAGTACAGAAAACAACAATAAGTATAAAAACACGATCTCTATGACAAGATCATCCCAATATCAAGCAATCATTCTCTTAGCATAATCCGGAGCTTCCACCACAGAATTTTTTCATTTAAATAACTATTCCTTAAATTTAACGATTTATAAATCAAAATTGATACAACTTTGGCAAGAGATCCTGTATGCGGTATGTACGTTGATGAAGAACATGCTGCTTTTAAAATCGAACAAGGAGGTAAAGTATACTATTTTTGCAGTGAAGGATGTATGCTGACCTTTCAGCAACCTGAAGTTGAACGCAAGAAATTAAGAAATCTCGCAATTTTTAGCTTAAGCCTAGGTCTTTGGCTAATGATCATTATGTTTTTGCCAGAGCCTTCTTTATTTAGTCATCATTATTGGGGTTTAATTTTAGCTACTCCTGTTCAATTTATTGCTGGATATAGATATTATCGAGGTGCGTGGGGTGCTCTGAAAGCAAGAACTGCGAATATGGACACTCTTATAGTTATTGGGACAACAACTGCATGGGGATATAGCACTTTTGTGGTTTTATTTCCGAATTATGCTCCTAGTATGGATATATATTTTGATGCTTCTGCTATGATTCTTGGTTTAATTCTTATTGGTAAATATTTAGAAGAGGTAGCTAGAGGAAGAGCTTCCGACGCAGTTCGTAAACTTTTAGATCTTCAACCACCTACTGCACATTTAATAAAGGAAGATGGCTCAGAAGAAACTGTTGGTGTAGAAACTGTTATGCCTATGGATATTCTCAGAGTAAAACCTGGAGAAAAAATTGCTTTAGATGGGATAATAATTGATGGTGCAAGTAGTGTCGATGAAAGCATGATCACAGGGGAAAGCATACCTGTATCAAAAAAAGTAGGAGACGAAGTTATTGGTGGAACAATAAATAAAGAGGGTAGCTTTAAAATGGAGGTTACTAAGATTGGCATGAATACAACACTGCAACAAATAGTTCAAATGGTTGAAGAAGCTCAACTTAGTAAAGCCCCTATTCAAAGATTAGCAGATACTGTTGCTGCTTACTTTACTCCTGCTGTACTAATAATTGCTACTGTTTCATTTTTAGGGTGGTATTATATCGGTAAAAGCTCTTTCGGGTTTGCATTTACTTCTTTTATTTCAATCGTAATAGTGGCTTGTCCCTGTGCAATGGGTATTGCCACTCCAACTGCAATATTAGTTGGTGCTGGTATAGGCGCACAAAATGGTATTTTAATTAAAAATGGTGAGGTTCTTGAGAAAGCGAGAAGTTTAGAAGCTGTAGCCTTCGATAAAACAGGGACTCTTACTAAAGGTGAAATTGTAGTTACTGATTTAGTAACTAATGAACCTGAGATATTAATAACTGAAGTAGCAAGTTTAGAAAAATTAAGTGAGCATCCCATTGCATCAGCAATAGTTAATTATGTTGATAATCGTGGCATTCGTTTATTTGAAGCTGAAAAATTTGAATCCTTAGCTGGTCGCGGTGTTAAAGGCATAGTCAATGGGAAAAGCTACGTTATTGGAACAAGCCGCTTAATGTCTGAAATGAAAATAGACATAACTCCCGTTCAAAAGGATGCTGACCTTTTGTATGATCAGGGAAAAACATTGGCTTTTGTAGCTTTAGAAAATAAAATTGTTGCTATTATTGCAGTTGCTGACCAATTAAAAGACAGCGCTCCTGAAGCTGTTAAAAAATTGATAGATATGGGGTTAAGAGTTGTTATGATAACAGGAGACAATAAACGTACTGCAGCAGCAATAGCTAAGCAAGCAAATATTGAAGAATATATTTCAGAAGTCCTCCCCGAAGATAAGGTTAAAGAAATTAAAAAACTAAAAGAAAATGGATTAAACGTAGCAATGGTTGGTGATGGAATAAATGACGCTCCTGCCCTTGTTGAAGCTGATGTGGGTATAGCTTTAGGAAGTGGTACAGATGTGGCTTTAGAAACTGGGGGTATTGTTCTAATAAGAAATAACTTAATGGATGTGCCAACTGCAATTGAACTAAGTAAGAGAACATATAGAAAAATTATTCAAAATCTTTTTTGGGCTTTCTTTTATAATACAGCTTTAATACCTGTAGCAGCTGGTGCTTTAATCCCTTGGGGAATCCAAATGAACCCAATCTTTGCCGCAGGAGCTATGGCTATAAGTAGTTTTACTGTTGTAACTAACAGTCTTTTACTTAGACGATGGAGACCTAAAGGATGACCACAGAGATAGTTAAAGAAATTCCAATAAAAAGAATGGATTGTCCAACTTGTATACTTACCCTTGAAAAAACTGTAAAAAAAATACCAGGAGTAAAAGAAACTCAAGGTAATTACTTAAAAAAAACTCTTCGAGTCACTTATACAGATCCCTCTCAATTGCTTTCAATAGAAAAATCGATTGAAGATCTTGGTTATGAAATATCTTATAAGCAATATCCCTCATTAATTGAGAAAATCAAGAACTTGTTTAAACAAGAAGAATCAAATGATATATTAACTTTAACTGATGACGCTTTTGATTTAAAAATTGTTGATCAAAATATTTTAGCTGCAGTGATTTTTAGCTCAAGAACTTGTCCTGTTTGTCAAGTAATTAAATCAAAATTAACTGATTTGGTTAAGAATTATAAAGATATAATAAATTTTTATGAAATGGATGTTTCATATACTGAAACTTGGAAAAAATATGATGTAATGGGTCTACCAACAATTATTATCTTTAAAAATAGTAAACCTGAAGATAGATTCACTGCAAGTCTTAATCTGGATGAATTTGAAAAGATTTTACAAAAGAACTTTGAGAAATAATTATACATGACCTCTGATACATGGTACAAAAGTCTGTGATGTCTATTGAAGTCTCTAATACATAACGGTGTGCTAATACCTGAAAAATACATAGGTATTAATCTTTCAATAAAAATTAGCGGTACAACCTTCGAATTAAATGATGAACAAGAAGAAATGGCGTTGGCTTGGGCAAAAAAAATTGGGACTCCTTATGTTGAAGACCAAGTTTTTAAAGAAAATTTCCACAAAGACTTTTCACTTAAATTAGGAGTAAAAGTATCTCCAGGTGATGTTGATTATACAGAGATTTATAATTATGTGCTGAAAGAACGTGAAAAAAAAGCAACATTATCCTCTGAAGAGAAAAAGAAACAAGCAAATGAAAGGAAAAAAATCCGTGAAGAAAATAAAGAAAAATACGGTTGGGCAGTAGTCGATGGTGAAAAAATTGAAATTGGTAATTATACTGTTGAACCCAACAGTATCTTCATGGGTCGTGGACAACATCCTTGGAGAGGGATGTGGAAAGAGGGACCAACCTACGAGGATATTGAATTAAACCTAAGTCCCGATGCCCCTATCCCAAATGGAAAATGGAAAAAAATTGTATGGGATAACAATGTAATTTGGATAGCCCGTTGGAGAGACAAACTTAGTAAAAAAATGAAATATGTTTGGCCAAGTGATTCTAGTTTTTTAAAACAGTATAAGGATTTAGAAAAATATGAGAAAGCTAAAGCCCTCTCTAAAGAACTAGAAAAGATCCAAGCACACATAGAAAAAAACTTGATAAATCAAGATATTAAACGAAGAAAAATTGCTACCGTCTGCTATCTAATCGACCATCTTAAATTTAGAGTTGGCGACGAAAAAGACGATGAAGAGGAAGCAGACACTGTAGGCGCTTCAACTTTAAGACCAGAACACATATGTTTTAACAATGATGGTACAGTTACTTTTGATTTTTTAGGTAAAGATAGCGTGAGAATGATCATTAAAACAAATTTAAACAATGAAACCATAAAAAACCTCAAAGAATTTTCTAATAATAAACGAGAACCCTTATTTGAAGGCGTTAATAGCAGTCAAGTTAGCGAATTTTTAAATGAAATTATGCCTGGACTGAGTGCAAAAGTTTTTAGAACATTCTACGCAACTGATTCAGTAAATAATAAACTTAAAGAATTAAAAATAAAATCAGATCAACCTGAATATTTGAAAAAACATGGTGCGCTTTTAGCAAATCTTGAAGCAGCAATAATATGTAATCATAAACGTACAATACCCAAAACTTGGGAAAAAAGTCTACAAAAGAAAAAAGAAAATTTAAAAAAATTAGAGACAAAGTTGGAAACTGATGAAGCAAAATTCCGTGAAAAAATTAAAACCTTAGAAAAACAATACAAAGATAAATTAACTAAAACTGAAACAATCTTAGAGCAAAACGAAGAAAAGCAATTATTAATTAAACAAAAAATTGATGAATCATTGAATCAAGGCAAAGACATTAAAAGACTAATCAAACAAAATATAACTATTAAAAAGAAAATAAAATCCAATCGCGAACAAATAAGAAAAATAAAAAACACTTACCTAGTTAAAATAGAAAAAACTAAAAAACAACAAAAAGAACGAAAACAAAGAAACCAAGATTCAATAAAAAAAATGAAACTACAAGTAAATGCTCAAGAACTTACAAAAGATTACAACTTAGGTACAAGCTTAAAAAACTACATTGACCCAAGAATCTATTACGATTGGGGTAAAAAAATTGGTTTTGACTGGAAAAAATATTACCCTGCCACCCTACAGAAAAAATTCAGTTGGATCGAAAAAGAAAAAAATTAAACAATGAACATTAATCTTTAAATTTTCACTCTTATAATTTTTTAAATTTTTTATTTATATATGAGTTTAGATAGTAACATTTATATATCAAATAAACTTCTGGTTTAGTGATAGAGATATGTTTAAATTAAAATTTGTACTCATTTTTTTATGTACTTTTTTGATGTTTAACAATATTTTGATTTGTGAAGGATATGCAATAAGCGGATATGAATGGGATTCTTCTAAAGTTGATCCTCTTAAATATTATAATGCAAATTCGTATTTTTTAATAGATTCAGCTGCTTATGATTGGAATTATTGTTTGTGGGGGTATCCCTCCCTATCCTCTGTTTCAATCACAAATGAAGATGTATGGGTTGAACCTGATGATTTTGGGGAAACTGGATGGTCAGGTATATTCATAGCATGGGAAACAGAAGGGTATAACTATCTTTATTGTTATATTTTTATTAATACTTATGAAATTATGTATTATTCAAATGATGAAATAAAATCTGTAATTGCACACGAATTTGGTCATTGTTGGGGTTTAGCACACGTTTATACTAATAATTTAATGAATCCTAGCGATTTTGATAGATTTTCGAATTATGTATATTCTCCTAAGGATGATGATGTAGATGGTGTGGGTTCAATTTATTAAGAAGGGGTAGAAATGAAAAAAAATAATATCTTTCTATTTATAATTATAAGTATATTAATTTTAACTTTAATTAACATTAATGTATTTGATGTATATGAAAATATTGATGATACTAAAAATCGTTATATTGACGTATCATGGGTTAAAAAATATACTTCTTTAAAAGATCTTTATAATGATTCATATGTTGTTATAATAGGTGAAGTACTTTCAACTAATTATCGAAATATATTAGTTAAAAGTAATGTTACTTCTGTTCCCTTTACTGATTTTGTGATTAAAATTAATTCAGTACTAAAAGGTTTCGTATCAAATGATACTATAGTTGTATCTCAAACTGGTGGATTATTAAATGATGTATTATTTATGATCCGCGATGATCCTTTAATGCAAAATGGTGATAAAGTTATTTTATTTTTAAATAAGGAAGAAAAGTATGGCAGTCATTTTATTTTAGGTGGTCCTCAAGGAAGATTCGTTATTCTCAATGATCATGTTTTTTCAATAGGTGAACTTCAGCCACAAACAGATTCAATTACAAAATCATTATGGACAAAAGGCATTACTCTTGATGATTTTACTGATGATATCAGATCTTAATTATTTTAAAATAATTTTTATTAATAAATTATTAGGTCATTATTGATAAATTAGAACTAAGTATATTTTAAGTAGTAAATTAAGATGATTATAGGTGTTCCAGGTTGGATCCACTCGAAAAAATTTGCAGTAAAATTGCCGCGGAAGAAAGTGATGCTTGGGCAGCTGTAGGAGTTATTTTGCGTTGGGATGATGATGAATTAGAAACTTTGGTTGTGAAACGAGCAGTAGTAGAGGGTGATCCGTGGAGTGGAGATATGGCTTTTCCTGGAGGAAAAAAATGCGGTAAAGATAGTTGCCTAATTGATACCGTTCAACGTGAAGTTTTTGAAGAAACTGGCATAGAGTTATCTAAAGCAACTTTTTTAGGTTATTTTCCAATGATTTTAACTAGTATTAGACCTGGGTCAACTGTTTTACCTTTATTTTATCTTTATAATGGGGAACCAGAAATCCATCTCAACTCAGAGTTAACAAAATATTATTGGATTCATTTAAGTGACTTAAGGAGTAAACAAAAAAAAGCTATAATAAAAAACCGAGAAACCCCCGTTTTTGATTTAGGTGAAAACAAAATTTGGGGATTAACCTATAAAATGCTTGAGAAAATCTTAGAAATGCTAGAGATTTAAAACATTTTTTAAAGTTTTGGCTACTTCAATTGGTTTTAAACCCACATATACTCCTGCAGCTCTTAAAGCATTCATTTTTCCTTCTGCAGTTCCGGTTCCACCTGAAATGATTGCTCCTGCATGACCCATTCTTTTACCTGGTATTGCTGCTCTTCCCGCAATGTAAGCAGAGATCGGTTTAGTGAATCCTCCTGATGCTATGAAATCTGCGGCTCTTTCTTCAGCATCTCCACCAATCTCCCCAATCAAAGCAACGCCTTTTGTCTCAGAATCTTCTTGAAACCACTTTAAGAGACTAACATAATCTAATCCAACAATTGGATCCCCTCCTATCCCTATACAAGTGGTTTCACCTAAACCTACGTTAGTAATATGTGCAGCGACTTCATAAAACAAAGTCCCACTTCTACTAATTATGCCAATTTTTCCTGGAGAAAAAATTTGAGCAGGCATTATACCCATTTTAGATTCACCTGCTTTAATGATCCCTGGTGTGTTGGGGCCAATTATCGTTATTTCTTTTTGTTTTGCGTGTGCTAAAATTTCTATTGTGTCTCTAACTGGTATTCCTTCAGTTATTATGACTATTGGATCAAGTTTTGCTTCAATTGCTTCTAGAGCAGCGTCTAAAGTACCTGAGGCTGGTACATAAATAATGCTTGCATTTCCACCCTTAGCTTGCTTTGCTTCTATTACAGTGTCATAAACAGGGACTCCCTCTACTTCTTGTCCTCCTCTCCCAGGTGTTGATCCTGCAACAATTTTTGTGCCATATTCAAGCATTAATTTGGTGTGGAATCTTCCTTGAGTTCCAGTTATACCTTGTACAATTACTTTAGTTTCATTATTAATCATTTTAACCATTTTAAATACCTTCAGTTAATTTCACTATTCTATCTGCTGCAGCTTCCATTGTGTCATAACTGTTAATTCCTGCATCGGAAAGAATTTTTTTTCCCTCTTCTTCATTTGTTCCCATCATTCTAACTACAATAGGCTTATTGATCCCTAATTTTTTCTGAGCATTAACTATTCCTTTAGCAGTATCATCACATCTAGTTATTCCTCCTAGAACATTAACAAAAAGTGATTTTATATGTTCATCCATTAACACAAATTCAATAGCTTTACTAATTCTATCAGGGTTGGCACCACCACCTAAATCAAGAAAGTTCCCTGGTTTACCACCATTAAGCATAACTGTGTCTAAAGTTGCCATTGTTAACCCTGCACCATTTCCAATAATCCCAATGTCACCATCAAGTTCTACATATACAAGATCCATTTTTCTAGCTTCAATTTCTCGTTGTGTGAGTTCTCCTTCATAACTTTCAAATAAACGTTCTTCTAAATCTTTATGTCTGTAAAGAGAATTATTATCAACATTTAATCTAGCATCTGTAGCAATAAAACCCTCTTCGGTTTCAACTAATGGATTAATCTCAGCTAGCTCGGCATCAGTTTCAAAAGCAACTTTGTAAAGCTTTAAAATTATCGAAGCTAAATCAATCATTTTTTTGCTTGAATAACCTAAATGTTTAGCAATGTAAATTGCATGGTAACTTCTTAAACCTAAAATCGGTTCAATAATTTTTTTTACAATTTTTTCTGGTTGTTTAACAGCAATCTCTTCAATGTCCATTCCCCCTGAAGACGATGTTAGTATAACATAAGATTTAGAATTTCTATCAACGGTTATTCCTAAATAAATTTCTTTTTTAATCAAAATTTTCTCTTCTATTAAAATTTTGTTTACTGATAATTCTCGAATTTTTTGATTTAGCATCTGCTGAGTAAGTGAATATGCTTGTGATGGGGTATCCGCAAATTGAATACCTCCTGCTTTTCCTCTTCCTCCAATAGGTATCTGTGCTTTGATTACAACTGGTTTAGCTAAACCCTCAGCAAATTTTTTTGCTGATTCTGGATCTGTAACAATATTACCTTTCGGAATTGGGATGCTAAATTTATTGAATAATTCTTTTGCTTCATACTCTAAGAGTTTCAAGAAGGAGCCCTCAAACTTTTAATTTTAACAAGGTGTGGTTCCAGATATTTGTTACTAAAATAACCCAAAAAACATTTAGTAATTATTTGAAAAAGATTATTGGTTTTATTATTCCTTATTTAAAAGATGGAATTATTTCTTCTGCAAATTTCTTCATTTCTGAAATGTACTGATCTCCTCTTTGGAAGTTTACTAGATAAAATGTTGCACCTTTTTTAACTGCATTCTCTACTTTAGTTGTACTTTCTGGTGATCCCATTCCCATTGAACCTAACATAAAATTAATTTTATTTTCTCTACCAGCTTTTTTTGCTGATTCAGTTACTATGTTTTTTACTTCCTCGAAGTCTAAATCTCCCCAAGGTGGATAATATACAATATCTGCATATTTTCCAGTAATATTTAACATTCTTTTACCGGTACCACCAAAAAGAAGAGTAGGATAGGGTTTCTGTAAAGGTTTAGGTTCTAAAACTGCTCCTTTTATGGTATAGAAACGTCCATTAAAATCTACTTTTTCTTTGGTCCATAATTCTATAATGATTTTTAATGCTTCTTCTGTTTTGCTTAACCTTACAGCATCAGGATCCCATTTACTGTATCCATCAAACTCAACTTTACTCCAACCTGCACCACACCCAAGTACAACTCGACCTTTAGAAAGAATATCTAAAGTACTAAGCATTTTAGCTAACATTCCAGGAGGACGGAAAGTTAATGGAGTGACTAGAGTACCTAAATTAATTTTTTCAGTTTTTGCGGCTAACCATGTTAGAGCTATCCAACTTTCTAATGTTGAAAAACTATCTTGTCTTCTCATTCCTCCTCTTTCACCCCACATGTAGTGGTCTGGAATAAGAACTCCATCAAAATTTTGGTTGTCAGCTTCTTGGATTACTTTACTAATTTTCTCCCAATCTGAATAATAGTTACCTAAACCCCCTAAATAAAATTTCATTATATAATCACAATAAATGATTTGTAACTATTTGCTATAAACAATGTTTTTAAAAATTATTAGATGTCCCTATTTTTTACTATTATTTATTGGTTCTATATCTATTTCATCACTTAATTGATTATAATCATTTATGACTCCCAATTTTTCCCCTCTAGTGGGTTCTTTAACTCCAAACCAGAATATGAATGCAGAAATTAAACCAACTATCCCAGATATCATAAACGGCATCTCTGGACTAAATGTTTGCCACAGCCACCCTCCAAAAATTGCTGATGGTGCACCAATTATTGCAGTAAGCGTGTTTTGAGTACCAATAACAGTCGCACGCTTCTCAGGCGGAACAATATCTGCAATTAGAGCATTCCAAGACGGTCCACCGGCTGTTCTGTTTGCACCTCCTAAAGCTTGAGCAAATCCATTAGATAAACGAGCTATAGCATATCCATTGAAATCTGTAGCTGCTACAATAACCCATTGGGTTAACGGATTGGTGAGCCTTGAAAGCATGATGTTGTTTTTTCTTCCATAACGATCACTTAACATACCTCCAGGTAATGCAAATATTGCTGTCAATAAACCTACACCCGTAGTTATGATACCTAATTGAGTATTTGTTATTTTAAGTACATCTAAAGCATACAAATTCATAAAATCCATGACCAGTCTCGAACTAAAGCTACTAATTATTGCTACAAGAAGCATTACTTGAATGGGTTTTGTCTGTCCAGTAATTAATTCTCTCGATAAAATGGGTTTCCTTTTTTTAAGAGGTGTAGTTGTTATTGTTTCTTCCGTGTATTTCCAACGAATTAAAGAAATAAAAATACTTACAAATATTTGTAATATTAAAAAAGTCTTTAATCCTTCAACATATCCAAATGAATCCATAACTACGCCTCCAATTAACGGACTTATTATTCTAGGCAGTGACGTGATCGTACTATAAACTCCATAACCAGTACCTCTACGTTCTTCAGGCATAGAATCTGCAATTATAGCAGTAAAAGCTGGCATGTAAATACTAGTTAAACCAGTAAAAAAGGATGCAAGCATAATCCATTCCCAACTCGGTGCAAGAAGATAAATCAAAGGAGAAAAAGTACGTAAAAAAGTTCCATAAACAATAATTCTTCTACGACCATATCTATCAGCAAGTATCCCTCCGGGTAAAGCAAAAATCATGTTCTGTGCAGATCTTATACCCGAAATAAGACCAATAGCTACTGTTGTAGCTCCTAAATTATCCTTCAAATATTTAGGCCAGAAAGGATTCCACGTCATTTGTACAAGACTATAAGTCATTGTAGTAAGTGATATCGCTAAGATATTTTTATTACTAAACACGTCTTTAATCATTTCAACATATTCTTTAAGAGCTATTTTTTACCACTCAACCTCAATAATAACCACTAATATATTATTTCCCTGAAATTTAATAGTTATTAATTAAAAAAGAAAAAAACATCACTCAAAAAACATATAATAAAAAAATAAAATAAAAAATTAATAAATTTTTTAAAAAACGAAATAATTTCCGAGTATTATTACTATTAACTTTAATTATTAAAATGCGGATGTTGGGATTCAGACTATCCAAACTCTGGATATATCTCACGATTCCTTCCCCTTTTTTATTTTCTTAAATATATTTATCTTACTCTCTTAATTTATTGTTAAAAATTAATATCACCCTGATGGCAAAATTAAGACAATGGATCTTTTAAAGTAACATGTTTACTAAAATATTATCCCAATTTTACTGAGGATCTAAATATTGGGAGAGGTGCTATATTGTTTAATTAAGGTGTTCTCTTAGCCATGCAGCTGTTCGTCTGTCTATGTCACGTCGATGAACTGGGTCTGAGGGGTGGTGTCCAGCGACTGGGTAGGCGATGAATTTTGTCTTCACGCTATTGTCCCTAAGTGTATGATAGAGGATAAAGGATTCAGTTATTGGAACTCGCTGGTCTCCTGTATCACATAGTACTAGAGTGGGTGCCTTGATATGTGGTGCGTAGGTTATTGGAGCTTGTTCACGGTAAGCTTGAAGGTGTTTCGGATCTGTGAAAGGTGAGCCTTTATAGTATGTAGCGACAGAAGAGTGAATATCACTGAGGACATATTGATCTATGTGGTCAGTGACTGAGGCACCAGCAACTCCTACTCGCCAACGATCAGGGTAGTTGCCAAGTAGCCATGTGGTCATGTAACCTCCATATGACCAACCAGAAACCGCCATCCTTGAGGGATCTGCAATGCCTCGTTTGATCAGTAAATCCACTCCAGACATAATGTCACGTCCAGGCCCCGCACCAGCATCATTCCAAATGGCTGCTTGATATTTATTCCCCCGGTTGTCACTGCCACGGTAGTTTGGTTGAAATACTATCCATCCATGTGACGCGAGCCACTGGGCACGTGCTGAGAAGGCCATGGTGGAGGTTCCTCGGGGGCCCCCGTGAATGTGGAGTACAAGAGGATACTTTTGACCTGGTTGATATTCAGGGGGATAAGTTAAGATTCCGTCCATGTCGAAACCATCGGCGCCACGCCAGCTAATTGACTCTTGTTTTCCGAGTTCGAGTTCTGCTATATGCGCATTATAGTCTGTTAGTCGTTGGAATTGACTGCCTGGTTTTTCTTGGTAATAGAGTTCAGTGGGACGATCTGGTTCGCTTGCTAATAATGCAATCTGGTTAGAACGTGAAACAGTGATTTCAGAACCGATAACGGCTTTTCCTGTGTCTAGACGATGTTTGGGGCCATCAAGTGGCTGAATCCAGAGTCCTGGCATAGCGCCATCGTTAGCTCTGATAATAATTGAACGACTGTCTGACATCCATTGATGGACCCCCACATTTCGATCCATCGTATGGGTCAAGCTTAGTCCCTCGCCTCCTTCTACAGGAGCGATGAAAATTTCTCTTCCTAATCGTGTGTCGCCGTCACAGGGATATGAGTAGGAAACATATTTTCCATCTGGCGAAAACATTGCACCAGACATGAGACGATTTACTTCATTAAGCAAGCGAATTGATCCGGTTTCCACATCGAGGATGCGAATACTGACATCCATAACATATCTTGGTCCAGGTGTAGGCTGATACATGAAAGCTATTTCCTTGCTATCTGGAGACCATGAAGGTGCTCCCGTGCTGTCAGCTGTCAATCCATGTGCGACTGACCATTCACCTGACGTCAACCGCTTGGCTTCTCCACCATTAACTGGAACGAGCCATAGATGGTGTGGACGAGGAGTCTCCATCAGGAGATAATTCACATCTGCTTCAAAAGAACGGTTATGACGTTCCTCACCCTCAAGCTTTAACGGTTCTTCTTGAGAGACATAAGCTAAAGCCCCTCCATCTGGACGCCACGAGTAGGCTCCTACGCCCATAGCAGCTTTGGAGACCTGCATCGCTTCTCCACCATCTATGGGAATAACAAAAATCTGGGGTTTTCCTTCTATCCGTGAAAGGAAAGCTAGACTTGAACCGGAGGGAGACCAGCGAGGTTTTGAGGCTTGCCTACGCGTCAATACCTTTTGAGCCCTTGTATCAACATCAACAAGCGTTAGTTCAACATCGTAACGGTTTTCATTGAAGTTTGTGTGGGAGACCAACACTGCGATGTAGCGACCATCGGGTGCAATCTGTGGGTCAGAGAGTTGCACGATACTACCATTATGCTCAAGCTTGAATCGCTTAATTACAGAATCAACAACTGCAACCTTTTTATCATCAACTATAAAATTATTCTCTTTAGAATCCATAAAATATCAAATTAAATAATCAGACATTTATTTAAGTTATTCTTAATATGAAGGCTTAAGCTCTACAAGTAACTTTTATCGTTGAAACTAATTTTAAATTCTTTGATTCATAGATTGAAAATGAATAATCTATATGCAAAAATACTAACAACAATCATTGAAAAAAAAGAATCTAAGCTTAAAAAATAATCACTAAACCAAACAACGTTTTTATCTTCGAATTTTAAATTTTATTTACATAGATAACGAGATTTACAAATTTACATATATATAAAATAATAAAATATGTATGTGTAATTTCTTAAATAACGATTTAATTCCTTTTTTAAATATCTTTTTTCCATCATAGTCTGATATATATTCGAATCTTGCTTCTAGGAGTGAAGTGAATTCTTCTAAGGTTGAAGCTATTTTTACTATGTATTGATCTTCTTCATCAAAGTCAACTAAGTGGGTGTAAATTAATTTGTTTAATGTTTTTATGTCCAAAAAGCTCTTTCACATATAGAATATCTTTAGTTCTATGATATTCTGTTGTTGCTTTCCAATGTCTAAATGTTTTGAATGAGATCTTCATGAAGTTAGGATTTCCTAGTTTGATAACCAGTGCTTTCCTTCTGTAACAATATGTTCTACTCATTACTTGTGATGATAATCTCCAGAACCATTAGGATTTGATTTGTTGTTGAATTCTATAATTTGAGTCCCATAAATTGAATCTCTTAGAAGCATAGAGATTATCTTAGTCTTAGTATAGTTGATTCTCTCAACTGTTTATCTTTTAGATATTCCCTTAAAGCAATCAAAAATTTCTGGGGAGGGTCCAAAAATGCGGAGGGTGGGATTCGAACCCACGAACCCCTTCGGGACAGGAGCCTCAGTCCTGCGCCTTTGGCCTAGCTGGGCGAC
>JAFGHP010000099.1 GCA_016930055.1 Candidatus Bathyarchaeota archaeon
AGCAGTAATAATACTTAGTAGTGTCCACCTCACCTTTAGGTAAATAATGCTCCTCAGTAAAATATTCTATGAATTGAAGATGCTCGGGGGGGATGGTCTCAGCGGGATAAGTAATTTGCTCTGTTGTAAAACCATATTTTATAGCAAAATTGCTAGCTAATTGGTTTGAAGCAGCTTGTTGTTTTTCGGAGGAATTACTTCCAATGAAATTATAGACCTTTTGATCAAGTTTTGAAACAATAACCATGATATTAGTGTCAAGTAGTATTTTCGGGCGGGGAAGAATACGTCTATACAAACCATCTCTATCTACAAGGTAATATTCTGCAAGATTAATGCGAAATAGATTGGTATAAGCTTTGCTCATAGTCATTCTTCCAATAGTGATATCTAATAATTTCATTATAAAAAAGAATAGTGGTAATGTAGACTAAATTGAACGAGTTGCTGCTGATAAATGTTACCTTTTACTATTGTTTTTCAAAAAAAGTAAAAAGATTAAATTTTATATGAATAAAATTTATAGATTTGGTTTATTATACGAACAGCATTTAAGTAGTCGATTTCAGAGATTTTTTTATGGTGAACTTTTAGAATGTCACCGAAAGTTTTTACTGCATCCATTAATGCTTGTTCAGCTTCATAAGGTTGGTATGCAGCAAGGGCAAAAAATAATCTTTCATGAAGTTTTTTTGGATTATCATCAGTTTCAGGTCCTTCAAATTGAGTTAAAAGAATAGAACAAGCGCGCATAAGCCGATCAAGGTCGATTCTATGAGATACCTTATAGTACTTTTTGAAAGCCTTGGAAAAACTCACAGCCATTCCTATGTCATCTATAAAAAAGCTCTCTGGTAGCTTTTCTTTTTTAATATCATCATAAGCTGAACCAGGTTGCATAACCATTCTAATACCACTAGTAACGAGAACAACATCAGTACCAGCTTTTCGAAGGTAATTTATCCCTTTTGTAAAGAAATTGTCAGTCATAAATGCTCTAAGTTTTTTTTTATTTTAAATGTTCTTAAGATATAAGTGTATGAGCCACTATACCTCTTAGCAAAATATGATATTTTTTAGTAAAATATTTTAATTTATAATCATCATTTACTAATTATGGAAAATATTCAAGAAAAAGGTGAAAAGAAATTTTCATTCTTTGATATT
The DNA here is from genome assembly GCA_016930055.1 of Candidatus Bathyarchaeota archaeon. Classification (GTDB taxonomy): domain Archaea; phylum Thermoproteota; class Bathyarchaeia; order TCS64; family TCS64; genus UBA8941. Next base: position 1,168 of record JAFGHP010000099.1, read on the forward strand.
CTAGTTATGACTCTACCTTGGCTTGCAATTATCGCTCAAATAGTATTAACCTTTGCTTTGTGGGGGAATTATTATGGGATAAATCCTCTGCTCTATATTGGTTATGCCTTATGGGGTATAGGAGGACTTTTTGGACTATTACCAATTCTGCATTTTAGGCGTAAAGGTGGCGTAAAAAAAGGTGACTCTTATGTTAAAACAACATCTCTTGTAACTACCGGGTTATACAGCATTGTTCGTCACCCTCAATATTTATCTGGTATAATAATTAGTTTAGCATTGGCTTTCATGTCGCAACACTGGGTTGTTGTTATTTTGGTCATCCCACCATTAGTTTGTACTTATTTCGACACTTTTAAAGCTGAAATAGAGTTATTGGAAAAATTTGGTGAAGAATATGTATTATATAAAAAACAAGTTCCAAGACTTTACCCTCTTTTTGGAATTTTGAAATTGACTATTAGAAAATTTAAACAAAGAAATGAAAACAGAAGGAAAGAACCAAACAATTAGATTATTTTTTCAATTTTATTGAATTGCACACGGAAGAAAAAATCAACATCATAAATGCTAGATCATTTCCTTATACAACATCAAAACGAATTATAAACAAATCATTAATAACTCCTATAACAAAAAACATAAATGTTTTCTTGAATTTCTCAGAAATCAGCATTTTTAAATTTGGATTTAAAATTGATCAAAGCAATCAATTTTTATTTCTTACATTATTTTACTAATTAATCCTTATAATACGAAATTTATATATGAGCTAGAAATAATTATTTGTTTATGACGAAAGAAAAAAATTATTCCAAGAGAAAGTTTTCTCCAACAAGAATGATTCTAGCAGATTTTAACCGAGTAGCAGCTTCATTCCATAGGGTTACTGGGCTTGTTGAAGTTGATGTTACTGAGTCTTTAGAAAAAATTGAAGATATCGAGAAACAAGATAACTATAAAGTATCTATGACCGCTTTTGCTACCAAATGTGTCAGTCAAGTTGTTAAGGAGAATCCACACTTGAATTCTTATCGCTGGAGAAGAAAATTAGTTGTTTTTAATGACGTAGATGTCAGTATTGTCATTGAGATCACTACAAAAGAAGGCAAAAAAGTTCCTTATAATTACGTTATTCGGAAAGCTCAAACAAAAAGTGTAAGGGAAATAACAGATGAAATTCGTTCATATCAAGATAAAAAGATCAATGAAATCGATCAATTAACTAGAAGTGGTTCTAGTCGGTATATGGGTTTCTTTAGCTATCTCCCTAAATGGTTTAGAAGATTTGTTATTAAACAACAATTAGTCAATCCATTTAAATTGAAAAAATTGATTGGTACTGTTGGAGTAACTTCGCTTGGCATGTTCCTTAAAGGACAAGGTGGTTGGGCAATTCCTTTTGCAGATAAAACCTTGAATATTGCTCTTGGAGCTATTAAGGAAATCGCTGTAATTCGATATGGCAGAGCGGAAGAAAGAAAACTACTTTGTGTAACCTTCTTAATAGACCACGATATTGTAGACGGTGCTCCTGCTACAAGATTTATCTCCCAGTTTTCAAAAATGATGGGTGAAACTCTTTACCTAGATGACTTGGATAAAATCTAGTTAAAGATTATTTTTTATTTTTTTCTATTTACTCCATCATTAAACTAACGAACTGATTACTTTAAAGGGGAAAGTATTTTATTCTTAGAAAAAGAGCTAATAGCATGAAAAAAATTAAAATCGTAGTGGATTCTACTTGTGATTTAGATTCAGCCCTTGTGGAAAAATATGATATTGCTTTAGTTCCCTTTTCAGTCATTTTTGGTGATAAATTATACAAAGAGAATATTACCATCACTAAAGAAGAATTTTACCAAATGATCCAGACATCCAAGGATCACCCCCAGACAGGACTTCCACAACCAAAAGAATTCTATGATGTTTTTGAAAAACACCTAAAAGAAGGTCGAGAAATAGTGTGCTTAACTATTTCAGGGGCATTTAGCGGAACGTATAATAGCGCAATGGTTAGTAGCAAAATGCTTGATCCAAAAAAAATACACATAGTTGATTCTCGCAATTCTACTTTAGGTTTGGGATTAATGACAATTGAAGCTGCAAAGTTGGCTGAGAAAGGATCTTCAGCACAAGAGATCGTTGCATATTTACAAAAAATAATTCCAAACGTTCGAACTCTTGCTATGGCAGGCACCCTTGATTGGTTGCAAAAGGGGGGAAGAATTGGTAAAGCTCAATGGTTAGTTGGTTCTTTATTAGGATTCAAACCTTTTATTGGTATTGAAGATGGTTTGGTTACTGGTTTTGGTAAAACTCGAGGGTTGGAAACAGCAATGGCTACATTGAAATTCGTTGGTATGAAAGCTCTTAAGGATCCTAACGTTGGAACATTAATGGTTGGTTATACAACCCTTCCAGATGCTGCCCAAGAATTAGCCAATTATTTCCAAGAGAAATCTTCTAATAAAGAAATTATTTTAACTCGTTTAGGTGCTGCATTAGGTACTCAAGTAGGACCTGGATGTTTTGGACTTGGTTGGATAGGTAAGTTTGACAAAAAGTGGTTGAAGCAGAAAGAATCTAAATAATTTCTTCATACTTATCCAGTTTAACTTTTAAAATAAAATCAAAAATTAGTAATAAACGAGATAGAATATTTGTTATTTTTTATATTTTGAAATCTCTTTGAATGCGTATAAGTTTATTTGAGTTAGGATTTTTTACTGGTGGTTCAAATCTAATTTCAATATGTGGTTCAATACATGAATACCTTGAAAAAACGTTTTTAATTTTTTCTTGAATTTTTTCTGTAATAATTTCTTTATCAGCTTCCTTTTTAATTAGTAATCTTACCAGAACATCAGTAAAATTCTTTTGAATTGCTTGATACTCTTCAATATCTTCCGAACTAGAAATTATTGCACGGCGAACATAATCTGGGAAAATATATTGTAATTCATTGGTATCTTTTCTTTCACCCCATAAAAGATCATCTGCTCTTCCCATAATTTGGTCAATTACCCTAAAGGATGAACCACATTGACATTTTTCAGGAGAAATAGTTATGATGTCATTCAATTTGAATCTGATTATTGGCTGAGACTTTTTATGCAGATCAGTAACGATTGACTGGAAACAAGGATTGCTAGGTTCAGTTAACGAACCATCTTTATTATATAACTGTAAATTAACCAAGTCTTCGTTTATATGCAAGGAACCTTTTTTACAAGTTAAACCAATAGATCCTTCGCTTCCTTGATATATTTGATGAATAGGCGTTCTAAATACCTCTTCAAGTTCTTGTTTAATGTCAGGTTCAAGAACTTCCGCATAGGAAACAACTCTTTTTGGTTTAATAGTTAATCTATTTTCATTAATTTCTTTAGCAAGGATTTTAAGCATCGATGGAGGGGCTGATAAAATGTTTGGTTGGAATTTCTGTAGTTTTTCCCGTATCTTATCAAGGGTTAACTGTAAATTAATATGTGTTAGTCTCTGCCCAAACTTACTAACTTGAAAAGCTGGAGTGGTTATTCTAAGCATAAATGCCCATTTGATTCTCAAAATACAGGGAAAACTAAACCTGGCAAAAAGTGCTGCTTGTAGATATTTTTCTTCAGAAGGGCTAGTTATAACAATGCCTTTATTTCCACTTGTTCCAGAGGACATAGCTACATTATATCCTCGAAACCTCTCGTTATAGTTTTCCTCTTTTTCAATTTTTGAAGTAAAATCCAATAATTCCTCCTTTTTAAATCCCAAAGTATTATAATCACTGAAGTTTTCCATCATTAATTGTTTTGTTATAACAGGAAGATTCCAGATATCATCCAAATCTAATTTTCTATAATATCTATTGAAAAATGGTGCAGTATTATAGGCATATTGAACAATTTCCTTACCTCTCATTAATTGATAACGATTGATTTTTGTTTCACTAAAATGTTTGAATCTTCTTTTACATCCTAAGAAAAATCGAATGAAAGAATCAGTCTCAAGAGTCATATTATATAATTAAACATCCTTTCTTAACTTCTTTTTCCTTGAATTGCAATAAAAAATAATATCAATGGATAATTTAGTAAAGAGGTAGTAATAGCTAACGATAAAAAGGTATTAGATAATTTATTTCCAACTTTCATGAATTATGCAAATCTAATTTATCTGAAAAAATCTAATATAGTAATTATTTGAAAATAGCGATTTTACCTCTTCTTCTTTTTAAAAAAGATATAATACTTAAACTAGAAACAAAGAGTGCTATTCCAACACAGAAAACGATTCGAATCTCATATGTTGGGTTTGGTGATGGTAGAGTTGAGTATACTAATTCAAATCCAGCTGCTTCCATATGCTCTATTGCTTTGGTTAAATTATATTCATATGGTTTTAGTGTTGCATCATAACCAACAGCAACGTTTGGCCAACCAGTTACCCCAGGAAGGCCAAGTCCATGAAGAAGGTCTCTTACAATTGTTTCTCTTGGAATCATGTGACTAATAGCTTTTCGAATATGTCTAGAGCTGATTCTGGGCTACTGATTGGGCATAATTCTCCTGTGCCAATAATTGGGTGTAAATTGTTGAAAGCCATTTCTTGTGTTCCTGGATCTTCTACTAATGTGTAGCTTGTTCCAGTAGGAACTTCATCGATCTGTGGTATGAATTGGGCATCAACCATATCGAGGGTTCCAGAGGCTAAGTCTGAAAGGGCTCCTTCTTTGTTGGAGTAGAATTCAAAGTATATGTCATCGAAGTTTGGTGTAATACCTGTCCAGTCATCATAATATGGGTTGACTGTTAAGTGAATAACTTCGTTTGTTCCATTATATTCTGCTAAGTAGTATGAACCTGAACCCATAAGCTTGGTAGGGTTAGTGAGTGCCCACATTTCAGCTTGAGCTGCTATATTTTCAGATGCAATAGATTCCCAAACATGTTTGGGGATGATATCAATAGCTAAATAATTTTCTGGGAATAGGATAGACCTCAAAAAAGTGATTTCCATATGTGTGGCATTTATCACATTTATTGAATTATTATCAATAATTGGTGGAGAATAGACTACATTAGATATGTCTTCATAATAGTTTATAAAAGAAAATTCTACATCACTAGTATTTAAAGCAGTGCCATCAGCCCATTGAACATTAGGTGCTAGTTCAATGCTATAGGTTAGTCCATCTGTAGTGCTTATCGAAGAAGCGATTTTTGGGCTGTACCCTCTGTGATTGAGTGGATCTCGTTCTAATAAACCATCATAGATTTGACTCAACCATTGAGCGTCATAAACAGATTCGTAGGTATATGGATGGAAGTCTACAAAATCTGCTGGAGTAGCATAATGGAATTCAGTTTCGCTTCCAATGCTCCAGTTAGCCATGTTTTGATAACTAGAAGCCCATAAGAGACCGTCCCATCCTTTAAAGTCGGTTGCGTGTGGGTAGAGAGATAATGGGTAGAT
>JAFGHP010000017.1 GCA_016930055.1 Candidatus Bathyarchaeota archaeon
AAAATAAAACAATAAACACCATAAATAAAAGCTGCCAATATTCAACATATAGTAAGACTGAACCTAAATTGTCTACCCTCTATAAAGATGACGCCATACAATTACATGAAAAAGGCGATTTCCACATTCATGATTTGAATAAAAATTCAGGATACTCTCTAGAAATCAGTATGGATCAATTAATAGAATTAATCTATCCAGAAAAAAACCTTTCAAAACTGACAAGTCAAGAATTTGATTACATCTCGGAATTAATTCATGAACTTCAAGTTGAGTGGCCAGGAGAATTAAGAATCAACATTAAACTAGAAGAAGAAACTTCTTGGCTAGGTCTTTTAATTAAAATTAACTCAAAACTTAACTTTACCAAAAAAAATAAAAAAAACATTTTTTTAAAATACGAATTTGATGAAAATTACTTTGATTCTCTAAATTTTGATGCTAATAAGAAAATTAATGATTTGATAGATTATTCTTGTAATCCCGTTTTTATTTTAAATAATAATTTTTGGAAGGATAAACATCAAGATATATTTGAATTCAGCTCATTGTATGGTTTTCCCCTTTTTGCCAGCGAACTAAATAATGATTTAAACATTGAAATTAAAGAAAAATTTGACATGAATTTAGGATTAATTACATTAAATTTACCTAGATTAGCTAGTAAAGCAGAAAACGAAAAAGAGTTTTATGATAATTTATACCAACTAATCGATTCAGCTGTAAACGCTCTCGACTATAAAAAAAATAATTTGTTATCATACACGGCTTCTGAGCATCTTTCTTTAACTAAAAAGATTTTTGGTATACCAGATAAATATTCTATAAGTTTAGGAATAGTTGGTTTACATGAAACTCTTTTAAGTTTAATTGGCAAAGGGATAGAAACCCTACCTGGAAAAGCAGTAGCATATAAAATTTTAGAAGAAATCAAAGATAGAATCTTGGAAATAGGCAACGAAAAAGGATATAAAATCGAGTTATGGGCAACTCCCATAAATCATGTCAGTGGTAGATTAGCCTATTTAGATGAAAAACAAGATAATAAATTGAAGACTGGTAAAAATATTTCCTTCTATTATGGTTCATCGGAACTTCCCTTGGATTATACTGATGATCTCTGGGACGCATTGGAGCATCAGAAGAAGCTTTTAACCTATTATGATGGAGGCAATATCTTTGATGTTCCTCTCGAAGAAGAAATTCATCTTCAGGATAATTGTAAAAGATTAATACAAAAAATTGAATCTGTTTTTAAGATTCCTAATTTTGCTGTTTCACCTAAGTTTAGTTGGTGTAAAACTCATGGCTATATAACTGGTGTACAAGAAAAATGTCCTATATGTAATGAATTAACAGAAATTTATACTAGATTAAATGGTATTCTTAGAACCATTTCTTCTATGAATGATTTAGAATTGGAGGTGTATAGGTCACGCAGACCATACGACGTAGCAAAAGGCGTTTAATGGAAGAATTTCCAATTATAGGCTTCGATAAGCTTAGTTTGGTAGACTATCCTGGAAAACTATGTGCTACGATCTATACTCCAGGATGCAATTTTAGATGCGTATACTGTTATCAAAGTAAATTAATTTTTAATATTAAACCAATGGAAAAAATTTCAATTGACGAAGTCATAAGAATACTTCACCCAAGAATGGGGTTTCTTGATGGAATCACAATTACTGGTGGTGAACCAACAATTCATAGGGCTCTACCCGGTTTTCTTGCTAGACTTAAATCGATTGGGGCTTTAACTAAAATTGATACGAACGGTTCTCACCCAAAAATTATTGCTTTACTAATTAAAAATAAGTTAGTCGATTATATAGCGATGGATGTTAAGGCTCCATTAGAAAAATATCAAAAAATTGTGCAATCTAATATCGATTCCAAGATTATTTCTGAAAGCATTCAGCATATCAGAAGAAGCAATTTAGATTACGAATTTAGAACCACCATGGTTCCTGGAATAATAACTGAAAAAGACCTCCTTAATATTGCTATTATGTTAGCAGGATCGAAACGATATATTCTTCAACAGTTTAGATCAAATAACACAATTTCAGAAGAATTAACAAATACACAACCATATAGTAAATCAGAGATGAAGCAATTCAAAGAATTAGTTTCACCTTATTTTGCTGAAGTAAAACTGCGTTTATGGTGACTTTACTTATATTGTGAAGAAAATAAGCCAGGTTTCAATTAATGCAGCAATTATTAGTAAAGGAATCACTCTTTTCAAGAACATGTTAAAAATATAATTTATTATTACCATAACACTGTCTCTTCCACGTAAACGTTCAATTAGGGTATAACCCAACACGACTCCTAATGCAGAGCTTAGTAAAGTAGCGAAGATCTCAAAAACTCCGTGAGGAGCTAAAAGTAATAAAGTTGTGACGAATCCAATTGAAGAACTCGCTGATTGTACTATTACTCCTAAAACAAAACCATTGAAGGCTACAAGGAGGAATGGCGGGATACCTAGAAAGAACCCGGTAATAACTGAAATGAAACTTGCTTGAATATTATGTAATAGAAGATTAAGAAAAGTAGTCGTAAAGCTGTCAGTCACTAGATTAGGGACATTTTCTACTATATCATCGATAACATCATAAGAAAAGGTAGTTCCTAAGAAGTACCCCATTGAAAGGCTTACAAAATATAAGAAAACGACGATCTGTAAAATCATGTATAATCTAGGAACAATATTGGTTTGTTTACCGAAAAACCAATCCATGAAATTTTTAGAATTCTCAGAGCTAACCATTAATGATCCACTTTTTCTAAATCCCTACGTACAGCGGCCTTGATATCTCTTTCTAGTAATGTACGTCTATTATCCCGTTGCGCATTATCTACTGCAGCTTTAGCTACTTCTGAAGCATAAATACCCACCATTCGCCGCATCTCTTCAGCTGCCTCTTCACTAATTTTAATGTCAGCAAACTTTTTGATAAGTCTCCGCATAGGAGCAATTGTAAATTCCTCTGCCAGATAAGCCACCAAGAACAATACCCTATAGTAATTATTCACTTTTACCCTAAAATCAGGTAAAAAGACGAAAGTATAATAATTTGAAAGACAAATAGTTTGCGTGAGATCATGCCTGATGTAAAAGTTGATCTGAAAAAATGTGAAGGCGCAGGAGTATGCGCAGAAGTATGCCCAATGCAAGTTTATGATATAGTTGACATAGACGGAAAAAAGAAAGCTCAAGCAACAAGAGCAGAAGACTGTATCATGTGTATGGCATGTGTAAACTCTTGCCCAACAGGTGCAATAACCGTCGAGTAACCTTTTAAATAAAGTTATTTACTACCCTCGCTTTTTTTCTTAAATACTAATGATCAACATTCTATTTGCTGAAACAGCTCTTGAATTAGTCCCAAGAGAAATCTTAAGACATCCTTCAGTTACAAGAAATGCAAAAAGGATGGGAAAAAAACCAGAAAG
>JAFGHP010000100.1 GCA_016930055.1 Candidatus Bathyarchaeota archaeon
GAACGATTCTCAGAATTAAGAATTGATTTTTTTTAATATTGTTATTGTAGTTACGGCGGTAATCCATCAAGTAAACTCTTTAATTGTATGCGATAATTTCTGAAAGCATCCCGTCCTTTTTCAGTCAAACGTAAACTTGTAACAGGTTTTCTGTCAATGAATTCTTTTATTACTTCAATATAACCTGCATCTTCAAGTTTTGACAAATGGCTACTGAGATTACCCCAAGTTAAGTTCATCTGGTTTTTAAGAAAAAGAGCATCCGCAGAATCCAGAACATAAAGGTGAGCTACGATACCGAGACGCGTGGGTTCATGAATCACTTTATTTATTTCAGTAACATAAGTGGTAGGGAATTTGTTTTCTGAGTTGTTCATTCACTTGCACTTCTCTTTAGAGTATAGTCTTTAATGAACCTCAATAAAAGAATGAAACCAGTTAAGGTAACTCCTAATCCTAAGATTAGTACTATCCAGAATCCGTTTATGTTTATGAAATTACTTGAAGTGAAGAGCAGGAATGATCCAGCTCCATAATAGTAGAGTCTCTGAAGATCTGTAATGTATCCAAATACCAAAAATAAAAGTAAACTTAAGATTGCTAAGAACCATTGCCAATTTTTCGATAAAATTTGGATCCAGTAGAAGTCGCCTAAATTACCTAAATAAAAAGCAACTAAACCACCAACAAAGCTTAATGATAGAAGACCAAATAATATTATGAAAGAGTTTCTCGATCGACCTTTTCACTTTAAAATTACAGAGTAAACAACAAATATGCTTTATATTGTTAGAAAAAAGGTTTAGTTAATATATTGTATTATTATAAATGATTACTTTTTATCTTCTAATTCCACTTCTAAAGCAAAATTCATATGAGCTATACAAGCACCAGCATTAAGAGCTGCAGCAATCTGTATTACCTCAGCAATCTCTTCTTTAGTTGCACCTGCTTTGAGAGCTTTTTTCGTGTGACTTTCAATGCAATATGGACATCTAGTCAAGTAAGTAGCAGCTATTGCCACTAATTCTTTAGTCTTGACATCAAGTTTACCTGGTTTAAAAACCTCTTTGTTCCAATTAGAGAAGCCCTCTAAAGATGCTTTATCGAAATATTTTGATGTTTCTCTATTATACTTCTTTGAATAATAGTAATCCATAACAGTTCAATAGTTAGGTTTTATGTTCAAATTTAAAATTTTAGATAACTTTATGGATAATATTAAAAATTTTGTGAAGATAAAAATTCATTAAATTTTTACTAGAAACTTATTAGAATATTTATGATAAATCTTATTTTTTTAGTATTTTTAATGAAATATTGGTGGTTTTAAGAATCATAATACTAAAGAGGTTTTTTTGGTTATAATAATTTTTATATATCATTTATTGTGATGAAAATTTATGGTTATTTTATCTGTAAATAACGGTCAAAAAATGGATGATGCAATAATAATCACTGAAGCAAAATCTCATGCGGAGGGAATTATATCTGAATATGAGTATCTCGAGAAGCATTATGGAAGAATAGATAAAGATTGGAAATTTAGACAACATTTTGTTGAAATAGTTGAAAAAAAGTATGATAAATTTGAGGTTATTTTAAAAAATGGTGAAAAATATGAGGTTTGGTTTGATATAACTCAGCCTTATACCATTACTAGAGACATGATTCGAAATTTATTAATATAGTAAATTAATTATATTTCAAAATTTTTAAAGCATGCTTTCTTCTACTTTAATCAAGATAAATAAGGAAATATTATGAATTAATAAAAGAATTAAAGAAAATAAAAAATGAATATATTAAAAATTGATTATGTTTTCTAATTTTTCATATTCTATTGGGAATCCAAAGTGTTTTGGTCCGAATATTTCTATTCCTTTTAGTGTTCTCCAATTATCAATTGCTGGAACTCCAAAGACTGTTACTTCATGTCCCTCATAATTTCTATTAGTAAAATTAGATAATCCTTCACAATTTCTACTATCCACAATACAAATTAAATCTGGACATCTAACGTAAGGTTTCTCATCAAACCAACTTAACAAATTTTCATTCTTATACCAAACTTTAAATTGATGATTTTCAAATCGTTCTTTACCTTTAATGTACCAGTTACCCCAGTTAAATCCCCCATGTCCTTCTGCTTCATATTTTGTCACTATTCCCTCAAATATTTTGTAAGCTTTAGAAACTTCCTGAAACGCCATACAGGGATCATCGTTATTCTCTCTTGCTTTTCTAATTGAATATCCTATTTTTATACATCTACTAACCTGATTTTTTGCTATACCCTTTTTATATTCTTTTACAGTTCCAGAGCTTCTCGTAGCCGTTACACCACCTCCAGAAGCTACAGCAAGTTGCCTAGTCATATCTTCACCTCGGAAATCATCTACAGCACTTTTAATGATTACACTCTCCATGAAAGGAGTATAAACTGAGATTGGTGCCATTGGTATACCTGCTACATGTGTTAAAGAAATTCCTATTTCGGGCTTTGCTCTACCACAACCATCTCCATCCACTGATGGTTTTCCTTCAATAGCATTAAGAAACATGGGCATAATTCCATTACCTCCACCTGTTTCACTTGGTAAATATGCAGCGAATTCTTTTCCAATATATTTTGAAAGTTCTTCAGGAGATCTTTGAAAACGTTGAATTCTTGTTTCAATATTTGATTTAAACATTTTATGGTAAGGTGCCACTTTATCTCTTACTTCTTGTGGTACTCCTCCACCTACACTTGATATTATGCAAAGCATTTCATCGTTTTTAAATTCAGAAATATCGGCTAAATGGAATTTATGTCCATGTTCAAAGGCATAATTAACAAGTTCTTTACCACTAGATACTTCTCCTCCTCCACCACATCCTAGGATTACTGCACCTAACATGTAATCTTCTAAATCAACTTTAGTAAGTATTTTCATTGAGATTTATTCACCTTTATTAATAATCTATTAATAAAATTAAATGATAAAACAATATAAAACATTATTTAACTGAATTTGTTTTTATAATAATTTTTGATTCTTAATTTAAAAAAATGTTTTTCTAACAAATTTTTCATTAAGCTCTCGTAAAATTATTGGTTCTGTAGTGTTGTAAGAAAAATGGAAAATATAAGAAATATTGATTTAATGTAAATATATGGGTTCTCTTAAGTAATCTTATTGATATGTAAATTATAAATGGATTATTATTAATAAATAGCTGTTTTGAATTTATACTTAATAGTGTATAGATAGAAGGAATATACCCAAAAAACCTTAAAACGCTTATGTTTAGATTAATATTTCTTATATTTGGTCATCTTAAATAAATTCATGGAAGCTAGAAGTTATCTTTCTCTTACAAGAGACGAATTAGATCACGCATATGCACTACATAAAGAGAGCGTGGTGATTGATACAAGCATCGTTGCCTTCATAGAAGGAACAGGTGAAGATATGATGCTTGAGGACCTATTGAAAGGAGGTATCACAGCTAGTAACGCAACTGTATGTATGCAGCGTACCCTTAGTGATGCGATGGCTGAGGTTGCTAGCTATCATTCATGGGCTGAAAGGAAAAAAGATAAAACCTTGATCGTTAAAACGGCAGCTGATATAATTAGAGCAAAAAAAGAGGGAAAAACTGCACTTATTCTTGGACCTCAAGATAGTTTATTCCTTGAAGCAAAAATTCATTTCCTTGAAATCGCTTGGCAGATGGGAATCAGAATCATCCAACTGAGCTATAATAGAAGCGATGCTGCTGATGGTTGCTGGGATAGGGTAGATGGTGGCTTAACCAACTTCGGCTTTGATTTAGTCCAAGCGATGAATAAAAGAGGTATGCTAATAGACTTGAGTCATGTTGGAGACAAATGCACTATGGAAGCAATTGAGACAAGCAAAGTACCCGTATGCTTTACCCATGTTATTCCACGTGCTACAACTCCAACAAGCTTGAGTCCATATGCAACATGGGCGGGGGGCCAACATTTTGTAAAAAGAACCCTTGAAAGAGGAAGGACAAATGAAGCATTGAAAATGTGTGCTGAAAAAGGTGGGATGATTGGGGTAACACCATTTTTCGCGAAAAAAGCAGGTCCTACAACCCTCACAGACGATTTAATGGATCAGGTAGATTATGTTGTTAACCTAGTTGGCGCTGAACATGTTGGTTTTGGGTCAGATTTAGATTATAGAAACTCAGTTACACGTGGATGTTATATATGGAAGTATCCTGATCGAATAGATAAAACATATCACACTGCAATGGATAAAAGCTGGGGTTATGGATGGCTTGAACATATGCCCAACTTTACTAAAGGTCTTGTTGCGCGAGGCTATAGCGACAATGAAATCAAAGGTATATTAGGCGATAACTGGTTAAAGCTCTTCCAAAAAGTATGGAAAGAATAATTTTTAATTTATTTTTTCTGATTAAATTTTTATCAAGGTAATTATTGATCTTTTTAACAAGTTTCAAGGTTATTGGTTGGATTATCTGTAGACTATACGGAAAAAATAAAAATTAAGACTAAACTTATCTAAATAAAAAATCGTTTTAATCCTATTAACCCAAAAAATATAGTAATGGTTCTTTTTCTTAAGTATTTAAATTGAGTTATTTTTCATAATTGTTATGTATGCTTTTACTCCACTGTCGTACCCGAGTCTTTTTCCTTCTTTATCAGAGTACCCATTTCTTCTGGCTAGTTGTCTGATTCCTTTATGAAGACCGCTACTATACTGTAAACTGTTTTTTTCATGTTTGGCTATCTCAGTGGGAAGACCTAGCCTGATTGCTTCTTGTCTCACATAATGTTTTCTTAACTTATCTTCTTTGTTTATAATTTTCTGATTTAAAGGAATTTTTTTACTAAATTCTATGAATCCGTCTTCAAGAAATGGGCAATAATAAGTTAAATCGAATAATTTAGCTACACAGTCAATTATCTTTTTATCATTTTTAGCTATATCTGTTAATTCATCTATCAACAAGTTTAGATCTATTTCATGGTATTGACGTCTGAAGACATCATAACCACAGTACAACTCGTCTATACCATTTGCAGATAAAACTACTTTAAAACCCTTATCTGAAGCGTATTTAAAGATAAAATAATAGCCAATAGCGTTCTCTAGTAAAGCTATACGATCATAATTTATAGTCTTAATAATGTGTGTTAATCCTTTTTCCAACTCATCAAGTGATACTATTTTATAATAAAGGTTACCACCTATGTAAATTGAAGCTTGCTTAACATAATTAACTTCGTTGCCTTCCCTAAAACTTATAGATACTAAAGGTAAATTGAAACCTTGCATGACTAGTATCTTTGCGAGTAGAGAACTGTCAACTCCACCAGAAAAGGCCACGCATGATTTTTCATCTACTTTATCTCTTAACTGTAACACTTCGTCTAGATGTTTCAAGGTTATAAACTCTCTAATACTATCAGTGATATATTTAGTAATACATATTCAGTTATTAATCACATATACTCTTTTAAATCATTCAAAAAAACTTTAACACTTCTTTAATATTAATCAAATACTATTAAATACAGTGGTCTGTATTTGGGGTATAAAAGAAAAACTTGGTTAGAGAAATTAGCTGACAAAGAAAATTTTCCTAAAATTTTGACACTGGAAAAAAATTTTCCATGTTACAATGCCTTACATAAAATGGGTGTCAAGGAAGGAGATAGGGTAGTTTTAGTGAATCCAAGCGAAGTAGTCGAAATAATGAAGAAGGTTCCGTATGGTAAAGTAATTACAATTAATGAAATATGTAAAATAATTGCTGAAAATCATGGTGTTGATGGCTGTTGTACACTAACTACAGGAATTTTTATTACGACTGCTGCTAATGCTTCAGAAGAAGTTACTAAAGAGGGTATTAATTTAGGGATTCCTTATTGGAGAACCCTAAAATCTGGTGGTTATATGAATGAAAAATATCCTGGTGGTCTTGAAAAACATAAAGACTTACTTATGAATGAGGGGTTCCAGATATTAAAAAAAGGAAAAAAATATTTCGTAAAAGATTTTGAGAAATATTTGTATCATGAATGATTTAACTAATTACTGATTATAAACACGTTAGATTCTAAAATGTTTAAAACATAGTAATATAAATTATTTTTAGTAGCCTTTTTAGAATCGGATTACATGATTATTTTGAATTTAAATTGAGTTGTATTAATTTAATTCTGAATCGGAAGAGTATACGTAAGTATAAAAAAGAACCAATACCTGAAACCATTAGAGATAAAATAATTGAAGCAGGTCGACAAGCTCCTAGTGCAGCTAATAGGCAGCCATGGCATTTTATTCTTGTTACAGATTCTGCTGTTAAAGATGAGTTAAGTAAAAGTAGGTTTAGCTCATTCATTAAAGATGCCTCTTTCATAATTGTTGGTGTTTGTTTGCCATATGATCAAGTCTCTAAAATTTGGGGCGTGGTAGATGTTACGATTGCTCTCCAGAACATGGTTCTGGCAGCGGAAGTACAAGGAGTTGGTAGCTGTTGGATTGGAGGATTCAATGAGAATGAAGTGAAAGCCCTTTTTAATATTCCCTTAGAAGCAAAAGTTGTTGCGCTAATTTCTTTTGGATTTCCCGACGAAAAACCATCAATCCGTCAAAAAAAGGAATTACAAGAAATACTACATAAAAACAAATGGTGAAAACTCTTAAAATATTTTTCAATATTTTTAGAAAATTTTTATCAATTAAATTAAACTTAAAATTTAACTTTTCAAAACTTGAAATTAAAAGGATCAGATTTATTGACTGGTATAATAGAAATTTAAACATGAATACTGTCTCAAGAATTAAGGATCCAGTGTATTTTATTGGATTGATTTTTTTACTTTTTTTCTCCTGGGACATTTTTTTGAATGGTTTAAATCATTCATGGATATATGAGGGATTTCCATTTAGTTCACAAAATTATTTAAGGTTACATTGCTTTACATTAATAATTTCAATAATTACTTATCTAACAACATATCTCTACTTTTCAAATAAATATGGATCACGATCATTGATAATATCCTTTATCTTTACTTTAATTGGGTTATCAACGATTGAATTTTATATGAATTTTAATGTAATGAATAAAGGTTTTAACCCTTATTTTTTTGGTTTATCTTTCACCTTTTTAGTTTTAGGATATCTCAATTATGTCTGGAGTTTTCTTAGGATTGATCCTATTCTAATGGGATTATACCTTTTTGTAGATGGAATTGAATTAATAATGTGGGTATCAAAATTTTTTGGTTTATTAACTTCCTTCACTTTTTCAATAATCCTTACTATAAGCTTTGTTCATCTAGCTATTATGTTATCTAAACCAAAATCCAGTATTGAATTAACATTATAGATTTACTGCTGTCAAATAACTAATTTTATTACGCAATTACTATTTTTAAAATACTATGGATTCGCTCTCTTTTGATCTATTTGCTCAAAACTATGAAGATGTAAGACCAGGTTATCCGGATGAAATGTATGTAGACATTATTAATTTAACTCAAATTCCACAAAAAGGGTATATCTTAGAGATTGGCTCAGGTACTGGACAAGCTACTTTACCTTTTGCTAAACAAGGGTACTTAATAACCTGTTTGGAACCGGGTGGAAACCTGCTCCACATAGCTGAACAAAAAATGAAAACATACTCCAATGTAACTTTTCTTAATTCAACTTTTGAAGAAAGTTCTATTAAAAAAAATTTTTATGATCTTATCATATCCGCTACTGCATTTCACTGGGTTGATCAAAAAATTGGTTATCAAAAGAGCTTCGATTCTTTGAAACTTGATGGTAAAATAGCTTTTTTCTGGAATAAGCACCCTGAACCCTATACAGGTTTCCACGAAAAAGTACAAGAAATATATAGAAAGATTGTACCTGAATGGCCAGATCCAAATACAAAGCAAAGCACTAATGATTGGATAAATGAGACCAAGAAAAAAATAGTTAAATCTAACCTCTTCAATATTCTAAAAATTAAGAAATATTCTTGGTTCAGAAATTATACTACTAAAGATTATATAAAATTATTATCAACGTATTCTGACCATATTAGTCTTGAAGAACATAGAAGAATGAGACTTTTTAATGAAATAAAATCCTTGATTGATAATGATTTTAATGGGATCGTAAAAAGACCATATTTAACAGTGCTTTTTATAGCCAAAAAAAATACTTAAACTTTTTTTGATTCACCTTTTAAAACTAATTATCTTCATTAATATTAGAAAATAGGTGTTTTTGTTGATCTTATGAAAAGAAATCTTGGTGTTTTAAATGCTTTAAATCCAGTAATACCCACTCTTGTCGGTGCAAATGTTAATGGTAAACCAAATTTTATTGCTATTGCATGGGTAGATATAGTTGGTTAAAATAGAATCTCAGTAACTTTAAATAAAATCCATTATACAAATCCAGAGATAACAGAAAACAAGTGCTTCAGTGTTAACATTCCCTCTGAAGACTTGATTGTGGAGACCGATTATTGTGGTATTAAATCAGGTAAAGACACTGATAAAGCCTCCATATTCAAAGTTTTTTATGGTTAATTTGCTTCAGCACCAATGATAGAAGAATGTGCAATAAATATGGAATGTAAATTAATTGATACACTGGAGACCAAAAGTCATGATATATTCATTGGTGAGATTATTTCTACTTATTGTGATGATAAAATACTCGTAGGTGATAAAATTAATCTTTCTAAAATTAAACCGCTTCTATATTCGATGGCTGATCGAGGATATTGGAGTATTGGAACTAGATTATTCAATGCTTGGGATATTGGTAACAAATTAATTAAAAACTAATATTTTTTAATTTCCTTCAAGAATTAATTCCAATTTTGCTCTGATTCCTCTACGAATTACAGTTAAAGTTATTACTTCACCAATTTTTCTCTTTAATATTTCTCGTCTAAGCATCTCTGGTTCTAGGGTTTCAATACCATCGATAGCTAAGATTATGTCTCCTTGCTGTAATCCTACCTTGTCTGAAGGACTATTTTCAACAACATTAGTTACGAGTACACCCCAGTTAGAGTATAATCCGTAATAATTCGCGATTCTTGGCGTGATTCCTATACCATCTATTCCAATATACGGTGTTGCATGTTTCTCTGGGTTTTTGATTTTATTTACGCAGTCTTTAACTGAATTTATTGGGATGGCAAAGCCTATGCCTTGAGCATATGGAATTATTGCTGTATTAACTGCTATGACTCTTCCTTTGTTATCAACCAAAGGACCTCCACTATTTCCTGGATTAATAGCAGCATCAGTTTGGACTACATTCATTGGTCTACCGTTTGGTCCATTGATTGTACGATCCAACGCACTAATAACTCCACTTGTTACTGTTGGACCTCCCATTAAACCAAGGGGATTGCCTATAGCATATACTGTTTGACCTACTCTTAATTTTGTGGAATCACCTAATTCAGCTACAGTAAGGTCTCTACTATCGACTTTTATAGCGGATATATCGGTATTTCGACATGAACCTATAACCTGTCCCTCAATAATGTCTTGGTTTTGGATTACTACTCCGATTCTTTGTGCTCCTGCTACTACATGAGCGTTTGATACGATTAATCCGTCGTTTTCTAAGATGAATCCGCTTCCTGCACCTTGTAGTGGTTGAACTCGATAATAATTTTGAACGACCCTAATCGTATTGATGTGAACAACGCTTTTACTAACTTTTTCTAAGATGTCTAAAAACTCTTCTTCAGACATTTTTATGTTAACATCCTCTCTATAAAATAATTATTAATCATCGTTTGAATCATAAGAATCTAATTGTACTAAGATTTCATGGATTTTTTCTGCTCTAAGAATCTTCATTTTTATGGATTTTCCTATAATGTCATCTCCTAATAATCGTAGTAGGTCATAGGTGTTTCTTACTGGTTTCTCATTGAAACCTAAAATAATGTCACCGAGTAAAACCCCCGCTTGTCTTGCTGGGCTCTCTGACTCTGTAGAGAAAACTATTATTGCACTATCTTGGTCAATATTAGAATTACCCGCAATTTCAGAGGGTAATTCGATGTTGTTCGTTACTAAACCGAGATGAGCTCTCTTAAGGCTTCCATGTTTTATTATTCTTTCCACTGAATCTTTTACAGCTTCAACACTGATAGCGATTCCTCTATTATCCATATAAGCGGAGTTTAAACCAATCATCTTACCTGAAGCATCGACTAAGGGACCACCTGAATATCCGGGGCTTAATTTTGCATCAGTAAAAATCATGTTTTCACGCATGCCTTGAGTGCCTCTCATCGGTACTCTAAAACTGGTGACTATACCCATTGTTGCGCTTGCTCTTCTATTGTAAGGATTAGCTATTGCCAAAACAAGTTGACCAACACTTAATTCTTCATGTTTACCAACTTCAATTTGTGGTAGAGATAAACCTTCAGCACTTAAAACTGCTACATCGCTGTATCTATCTTGCCCAATAATTTTTGCTTCAACTTGTTTTACACCATATTGTCCTACTCTAATTTTTTCATTGTTACCAATAACATGATTACAAGTTATAACCATGCCTTCTGAATTCCAAACTATTCCACTTCCTCTTCCTGTACCAGCATTTATTGTTACTACAGATTTTGAAACTCTAGAAACTATCTCAGCAGTCCCATCAGATAATAATTTTAACAGACTAGATTGAGTTAAATTAGATAATTCTACCATAAAATAATGTTATTAATACTTGAATAAGTTGACTAAGTTAACTTATTCTCAATCATAGATAATAAATATAAAGTATTTATATGTAAGATTCAAAATTTAAATCAGGAATATTTTGGATTGCATCATTAATGTATCCTAATAATTTATGTGAAGAATTTAATATTTTATCAAAACTTATATTACCTAAAAGTTTTGCTTCAATAGTTAACGAATAATCCCAAAAAACTGCATCAATCTGAGCTTTTGAATCGGATGTTATCCATTTGAAAACAACTTTGTCTTCATTTTTAGAGTAACCCAACCAACGTAAAGTGTCAAACCATTTGCCTTCGGTTTCTATTAAAAGATTCTCGATTGAAATATTTGATGGGATATATGTTTGAAGTACCTGAATTTTTTTTGATGATTCACGTAAAGGTAACATACTAAATTCATAAATTCTTTCAGATACCCGATAGCCAACCGCAACCTTTTCTACTATATTTAATTCTAAAAGCCTTCCTAATATCCTAGATAATGTTTCTTGATGAATTTTCAATCTTTTTCTAATGCCATCAAAAGTAAAACCATATAATTCTTCAGCAATAAGAAATTCTAAAACTTCCTGATCTCTCCATGATATTTCACTACTCTCATTATTTAATGACTTAGATTTGATTGGCAAATTAATCAATTAATAAAAGGCATCGTATACTAAGAATATTACTAAAATATTTTTTTGCTATTAATTCTAATTTTTTTATATGTTCTCCTAGTTAAAAAAACATTTAATCAAACTATACATATATATCCTTATTATTATGGATCTTTTTCTTCTTCACGAGGTCGATAGGGATTGATGGAATTCGGTTGTTTCAATCCTTGTTATTGTGGATCTTCCTCTTTATGCCGAAGGAGTACCCAACTTCCGAACCCTGACAAAAGTTTCAATCCTTGTTATTGTGGATCTTCCTCTTTATGAGTATGTATTTTATGACTTATTTAGTGTTTTAAGTATTTTTATTATCTTTTTTAATATTTATTTTTGAATGTGTTTTAATTATTTAATCATTTATAAATCAATACTAAAAAAATAAAAAGGCATTAAGAAAAAGAAATGTATTTTTTGAAATTACATCTTTTTATATTAATTATGTGAATTATTCATTTATTATTAAAACTTAAATTTTTTTTATAAGTTATTTTTTATTTAGTATTAAATCTGTTTGGATTTTGTTTCTAAAAATTTTTTAATTAGTATATTAACTTTTAATTGCATTTAGAGGTGAAGTAAACAAGTATTTTTGACCATGTGTGTCCTAATTGTAGTTATAATAATATTAACATAATTGGCTTTTTTTTATTTCTAATAATTGTGGTTTAAAATTTAAACTCCTCAAAATTTAGATTCTTAGACTAGAAAACACCTTTCACCCTATTAGTGTTTTGAATCAATAGAGAAGAAGCGCAAAGAATTTCTTGAAAAACAAAGGTCAGAAGCTAATATTGCCAGAAAAGGCTCATTCATTTATCTGGGAGAAACAAGGGGCTTACCTTCTTCTTGTTGCTTAATTTGGTTTGGTTGGCTTAGCTGTGATTGCTTATGTTTGTTATCTAGGCAATTTTTTATTTATACCTTTTATTGACGAATCTCTAATATCCATGATTATGTATTTAATTATTAGATTTAAAAATATAAAGAAAAATAAAATATATTCAATAATAAGATTTAACACATA
>JAFGHP010000101.1 GCA_016930055.1 Candidatus Bathyarchaeota archaeon
ACTATGTTTCTTAGAGATTTAGTTGAAACAAGGAAAAGTGGTCTTGCACCAGAGAAATGTTTCGACGTTTTAACAAATAGAGATTACAAAGCCTTCTCAAAGCATCTGAAATCAATTAACATGAAACTAAATTGGGGTTTCCCAGTAAGAAAAATTTATGAAGAATTCAGAGAAAAAGTAAGAAACTGGCTAGGACTAGTAAACATCTACTTATTAATAGATACCTTAGAAGTAGGAGGAGGAAGCGTAAGCAGCTTAGAGTCACTAGCAACTTTCGCAGAATCATCTAAAAGATTAGAAGACGAAAAGAAAAGCTTACTCATGCCAATGGTAGTAGTACCCTACATTGGAGCAGCAATGCTAACAGGCACCACAGTATTATTCTTATCATTCTTCACTTCAATGGCAGGTCAAGGAGTATCAGTACCATCAGTAGAATTATACAAGATACTATTAACACCCTTAGCGCTTCACGCTTACACATTAGGTTTAGTAACAGGAAAAATCACTTCAGGAAGAGTATCAGCAGGATTCAAACACGCCATTCTACAAAGCTTAGTAGCTATGGCTGGAATCTGGGCTGTATCACATATGAATGTACAGGGGATGTTTATAGGATGAAATTAACAAAAAGAAAAGCACTTTCACCGGTAGTAGCAACAATAATACTTACTGCAGCAGTAATTACAATTGGTGCTATTGCTTGGGCTTATGCAAGATCAGCTTCGACAGTAATGACCCAGGACTATATTAATAGTGTAACAGGGGAGGTTCAATATTACTCTGAAAGATTTACTATAGAAAGGGTATTTTATAACAATATAACTCATCAATTACACATAATAGTTTATAACTATGGTAAAAACGAAATTAGTGCAACGCTATATTTAGAAGCTAGCTACTACAGTGAACTGGAAAAAAAAGTTGTGAATATAATTTTTCCATCAAATTACAGATTGTTCCCTCCTGAAAATAAATCCTATTTAACTATCTTACCAGGAACATTCAAAGACTTTATTATAACCTATACTTTTCCAACGGATACTAACATATTAGTAAAATGTATTAGTGAAAGAGGTAATAAATGTGATAAATACTATTCTACATGATCAATACTATATTATTTATAATATACTAAAAAAACTCATAATATGGAGGATTATTGATGATCAAAAATATTGAAAAGAATAAAAGGAAAGGAATCTCGACAATTATTGGGACTATAATTTTTATTGGAATATTATTTACATCAATAGTCCCTATGTTCATCACTATGAATCAAGCGGATACATATGCTATACAAAAAAAAGATGAATTAGAAAGGTTAGATCAACAAAGATTTAGAGAAAATTGTATAGTATATCTATATCCAACCGGCCCAGAAACCCCTCTAAATTTAACAATCATGGTAACAAATACAGGCCCAGAAATTATCAATATTGTTAGATTTTGGTTAAATGATAATTATTATACTGTTAATAATAGTAATTCAACACTGAGACCTTACGAATCTAAAGAATTAGCATCAATTAATCCCAATCCAGTAGTTGATGATACTTTCAATGCATATGCTACTTCTGATAGAGGAAATTTATTCACTAATGAGGGCGGTTCAATTACATATATTAATGTTAATGGTACTGGGGGATGGGGAATCAATGAATACTTATTAAACGTGTTAATAAACGGCTATAAACCAGGTATATACAGAATTGAAGTTTATAAAAAAGATCACACTGCTTATTTATGGCCTGAAGAACCATGGGATGAAGCTCAACCAAATCATAATGGAGGTTCAACCCTTCAAGTTTTTAAAATTCCAATGGAAAACGCTGATTATAAAGTAATAATTAAAAGTGGATCATTTAAATACACAGGGTACGCGCATGTAATACATCCCGGTTTAAATATATACTGGATAGTTACACCACCAGAATAATTTTAGTGATCTAAAATAAAGAAAAAAATTTAATTTATTTTAAAGAATTAACGAATTCTTTTCCCCAAGTCTTTGCTTTGTCAAGTGTATTGGGAATCGATTCTATACTTGTGTCTACGAGCTGTAAGGTTTTCGATTTTACATCGAAGCCAAGTTGTACAACTCTTACCTTGAATCGTTCTTCGAAGATCCAGGCACCGTCGTAACCGTAGGTACCGAAGACTCCTGCTTTCTTGCCTTTAAGATTCATTTTTCCTAGTTTTATGTAACTTTCGACATGTTCTAAAAAGTCTTTTACACCATTTGTTACGTCTGAATAAATGCATGGAGACCCGAACAGGACTCCATCTGCTTCAGCTATCATGTTTAATGGGAATCGTTCTCCAATCTTTTTTACATCAACTGTGGTTCCTTTGACACTTGCAGCACCTTCTGCAATAGCCTTAGCCATTTTTTCAGTGTAACCAGTGTTACTGTCATAAATTATTAATATCTTCATTTTCATCTTCACCTTTACATATTCTATATGCTTCCCAAATAAATCCCCTACGCATAATATATAGCTTGCCAGCGTTTTAGCATGATTATATGAATATTGGGCAAATAAAATGCAAGAGCATACTCAATAAAAGTGGCATTAAGGGAATGGATTATGCAGTGAATCCTTATACAGGATGTGGCCATGGGTGCGCATATTGTTATGCTCGATTCATGAAAAGATTTGGACATGCTAAAGAAGAGTGGGGTACTTTTATAGACATAAAAACAAATGCAGTTGAGAAACTAAAAGAAGAAACCTCAAAAAAACCTAAAGGCAGAGTGCTACTAAGTAGTGTAACAGATCCTTATCAACCAATAGAAGAGAAATATAAATTAACTAGAGGAATCCTGGAGATTCTGCTGGATACAGGATTCTCAGTTGATATTTTAACTAAATCAAACCTTGTTCTCAGAGATTTGGATCTTATAACAAAATTTGATAATATTTCTGTTGGCTTAACAATAACTTCTTTCGATGATAAAGTAAGGAAAGCTTTTGAATCTGGAGCTTCATCGGTTGAAGCCCGTTTAGAAGCTTTAAAAAAAATAAGCAACGAAGGGATTGATACATATGCATTCTTGGGACCATTATTACCTTACCTGAGTGACCAAAACCTTGAGCAACTCTTCAACGTTTTAACAGGTCGAGTAAACCGAATCATTGTGGATAGATTAAATATCAAATGCGGTAACCTTCCCTCAATTAGAAGGGTTATTGACCAAAATTACCCTGACCTTAAACC
>JAFGHP010000102.1 GCA_016930055.1 Candidatus Bathyarchaeota archaeon
AGCAAATTGAAAAAATTAAACAAGTAACTAATAAAAAGTAAATTAATTATGTACGTACTAGTTTCTGTTTTAGTAATAATAGTTTGTATTTTATTAATACTGATTGTTCTTGTCCAGAACTCAAAAGGAGGCGGCCTGGCTGCTAATTTTTCATCTCAGAATCAATTAATGGGCGTGAGAAAAACTGCCGATTTTCTTGAAAAAGCCACATGGACCCTGGCTGTTGCTCTTTTAGTATTATGTCTTACTGCCAGCATGACAATTCCCAGAGGTCAAGGTGAAAACAGGTCTGTGATTGAAGACCAGATAGATAATGCGGTAAATCCAAATGAAGCGCCTAATGTATTCCCTACAACAGTTCCCGATAATCCTGATGAAGAATAATGTAAAATAGAAAGAGATAATGAGTGTCAGGTTGTCATTATTTTCCTGACACTTTTTTTATTTTAATTCAAATCATTAAAATATTAATAACCAAATTATTAGTAATTCCTTAGGATTATTTTAGTCTGAAAAAATTTATTTTTTAATGTAAAATTGTCAAATTGATTTCAAATATTTAATAAAATTCTAATTTGGCATAAAATGTGAAAGAGATCATCACAACAATAAAAATAATGTTTAACCTAAAATATAAATGATATGTCAAAAAAATTATCAGGAAAAGTATTAGCTGGCAAAATTTTAGTTGAGCCAGGAGCTTCAGAAGAAAAAACTGCAAGCGGTATTATAATACCCGATTCAGCAAAGGAAAAACCCCAAAAGGGTACAGTCGTATTAGTCGGTGCTGCTAAAAAAGACGAACCTATGGAAGTTAAAGAAGGAGATACAGTGTATTATGGGAAATATTCAGGTACGGAATTGAATATTGATGGCACAGATTATTTACTGATGTCTCAATCGGATGTTCTGTATATATTGTAAGATGTAAAATTAAATGTAAAATTAAAAATAAATAAAAATGGCAAAAGAAATAAAATTTAACATTGAAGCACGTGACCTTTTGAAAAAAGGTGTTGACAAAATGGCGAATGCAGTAAAAGTAACCCTTGGGCCAAAAGGGAGAAATGTTGTTTTAGATAAAAAGTTTGGTGCACCACAAGTAACTAAAGATGGTGTTACAGTTGCAAAAGAAATTGAACTTTCCGAGGCATTTGAAAATATGGGTGCCCAAATGCTTAAAGAAGTTGCATCAAAAACAAGTGACAGTGCGGGGGATGGAACTACAACAGCAACGGTTTTAGCCCAGGCAATAGTAAACGTTGGTTTAAAAAACGTAACTGCAGGTGCAAATCCAATGGATTTAAAAAGAGGCATTGATAAAGCAGTTGTAGCTGTTGTCAATAGTCTTAATAAACAAAAAAAGCCGGTTCAAAAGAATGAAATTATTCAAAAAGCAAAAGATATTTTTGAGAAAATAGAAACTATTAAAGAAAATGAAATAAGCGCAGTAGAAGAAGATAAAATTTTAAAGGAAATTATAGCTAAAGATGAAATTGCCCAAGTAGGTTCGATTTCTGCAAATAATGACATTGAATTAGGCGTTATGTTATCTTATGCCATGTCAAAAGCCGGACATGAAGGTGTAATTACTGTTGAAGAAGCCAAGGGTACTGATACAACAGTTGATTTAGTTGAAGGAATGCAATTCGACAGGGGTTATATTTCTGCTTATTTTATTACAGATGCTGACAAGATGGAAGCTGTTTTAGAAAATCCTTACATTTTATTGACGGATAAGAAAGTATCAACAATGAAAGACCTGATGCCGGTGCTTGAACCAGCTGCCCAATCAGGCAAACCATTATTAATTATTGCTGAAGATATAGATGGTGAGGCGCTTGCTACTTTAGTAGTAAATAAACTAAGAGGATCACTGAAAATAGCTGCAGTTAAAGCACCCGGATTTGGTGACAGAAGAAAGGAAATGCTCGAAGATATTGCAATCCTTACAGGGGGAATAGTGGTTACGGAAGAAAAAGGACTCAAGCTTGAAAATGCCAATTTAGAATATTGCGGTACGGCAGAAAAAATTGTAATAGATAAAGAAAACACTACTATCGTTAATGGTGCAGGAGATAAAAAGAATATCGAGGCCCGTATTAAACAAATTAAGACACAGATCGATGTCACAACCTCCGATTACGATCGCGAAAAATTACAGGAAAGGCTTGCCAAATTATCAGGTGGTGTTGCGGTTTTATATGTCGGAGCTCCTACTGAAGTTGAAATGAAAGAAAAGAAAGACCGTGTTAATGATGCTTTACATGCAACCAGGGCTGCTGTTGAAGAAGGAATTATCCCGGGAGGAGGTGTTGCTTACATTAGGGCAATTCCTATATTAAATAACCTTAAAGGTGAAAATGATGATGAAGAAACAGGTATAGCCATAGTAAAAAGGGCACTTGAAGAGCCATTACGGATAATTGCTGAAAATGCGGGTATAGACGGATCAATTGCTGCACAAAAAGTAAAAGAAGGCAAAGATGATTTTGGATTTAATGCCAGAACTGATAAGTATGAAAATCTATATAAAGCTGGTGTTATTGATCCGACAAAAGTAGCCAGGATTGCCCTTGAAAATGCTGCATCCATTGCAGGAATGTTGTTAACAACAGAATGCGTTGTAGTTGAAGAAAAAGAAGAAACACCTGCTCCTCCAATGGGTGGCGGACCAGGAATGGGTGGAATGATGTAAGATAATATAAATATTTGTAGAGGGCGTCTAAAAAGTCTTAAATCTAAGAAAATGCCACAAAGACTCAAAGGCTCTAAGACA
>JAFGHP010000018.1 GCA_016930055.1 Candidatus Bathyarchaeota archaeon
AAATCAAAAATGGGTTGAAAAAAGGAAAGCTTACGCAGTTGATGCATATACATTATTACTAAAAATGAATAATCAAACATGGGATCCACCAAAATTTACGGAAATAAGAAAACTACCTTTTTTACCAAAAGAGTCCGAAATTGATGCTTTAATCGCTGGAAGTGGATATAAAGTATCAACATATCTTCAATTACTAAAAGAAACAGCAATGAGAGCTGGAGAAGCACAAAAATTAACCTGGAATGATATCGACTTTGAAACATCAACTATAAGAGTAACTCCAGAAAAAGGAAGCAATCCAAGAATATTCAAGATATCAAATAAATTAATGGGAATGCTACTTGAAGTAAAGAGAAAAAATACAACCACAGATCCTAATCGAGTATTCGCTAAATCGGTACGTTCAATAAGAAGAATATTCGAGGAAACAAGAAAGAAACAAGCGATAAAACTACAGAATCCAAGACTATTGCAGATACACTTTCATACATTAAGACATTGGAAAGCAACAATGTTGTATCATGAAATAAAAGATCCTCTTCGAGTTCAAGAGTTTCTTGGACATACAACATTTCAGCATACTACAAAATACATTCAACTAGAAAGAGCTCTATTCGATGAATCAAAAGAAAATTACATCTGCAAAACTGCAAAAACCGTTGAAGAAGCAATCCCTCTACTAGAAGTAGGCTTTGAGTATGTTCAAGAAATCAACGGGCTCCACCTTTACAGAAAAAGAGCCTAAGGTATGCTAGGTTCAATAAAAAGCGGGCCCGGTGGGATTTGAACCCACGACCCCAGACTTAGGAGGCCTGTGCTCTATCCGTGCTGAGCTACGAGCCCCGGACCCACCTACGCTAATCATCTCCTAGATTTAAAATTAGCTAGGGATTTTATCGGGCTCCTCCTCCACCGCCTCCGAAGCCACCTCCACCCCCGAATCCTCCACCAGAAGAGCCAAATCCTCCTCCACGGAACCCTCTGGAGCTTGACCTTGTGATTGGTCGATTTGCTGTAATGAATGGATAGAAATATAATCTCATTACTGGTGCTATTGGAGCAATTTCTATTGGTACGTTTAGTTGCCTCATTGCTTCGGATACTTTATCTCCGACTCCCAGAGCTGTACCATATACTAGCCAATCACCCCACATAGAGATGTCTTCAGGAGGATATTTTCTAAGTTGGACTAAATCTGAAAGATGTCGTTTAAAGGAATCCCATTGGAGTATTTCTTTGAAAATATTTGGTTTAAGTCTTCCAAAAAGTGTCTGTGGTGCCGTATAGGCAACAATACCTTGTATTATTATAACAACCCCCATTACTATTGAGGTTAAAATTGTCCTTGATAATAATGGTGCAAAACTAACAAAGAGTATTGAGATTAATAAAATTAGTCCACCAATAATTAAGATAGGGATTGTGTTTTTTCTACCATTAACAGTATATTTTTCTCCTTCACGTTTATTTACTCTTGTTCTAAGATCTAAAAGTTCTGATTGTACATAATATGCGGTCTGATTTGCTTTACCTGAAACAATGTCTTTAGCTAAAACATTTAATTTTTCAGTATCTAGAACTCCTTCAGGAGACGATTTTTTTATGAAGTTTATTACCCTTTTTTCATAATCATCATTAACATTTGAGTCAAGCACTGAAATTTTTATTCCCTCTTCTTTCTGTTCGATTAATATCTTTTTCCTTAGATGAAGATCAAGTAATGTTGCATAAAATCCGTCTTCATCAAAATCTAGTGCTTCACTTTTAAAAGCTAAATTAACGAACCATGGTTTTCGTTCTTTATTGGGTATTGCTGTAAGATAAGTTGGAACGATTACATCATCTTCTTTCCCAAATTTCAGATATAATAAAATAATTAGTATGGGAATAAAGATGACAACGCCTTTAGTTAACCAATTTAATCCTATAGAAATATTATATTGCAATTGATACATATTGTTTGCTTGTATAGTTTTTGATTCTACATCTTGTACTAGTGATTCTACACCTTCAATATTACTTTGATTCTTAATCATAAGTAACTCAATTTCAATAAGCTCGTCTTTACTTGAACTGCCTGTAATAATTATGTTATTAAAATTTTTTGTAATAGTATAGTATGGAGGATGAATATAAACATCCGAAATATATCCAGAATCTTCTAAACGAATTATGACATTTTTATATGAAATATGTTCGCTAGCCAACATTAAATTAAGATGCATAACTTCACCATCAACTTCTAATGGAGGATAAATTTGTGTAAAGTAAGTTATAGAATATGTCCCAGGTGAAAAATAGTATGGGTTATAACATCCTACTTCATTATTATAAGCTAAACGATCGATTATTGGCCTATATATAGAATTGGTACCATCATATAGAATTTGAACATAAGAGTTAGAGTCTTTAATATAAGCAATCGTATTAGAAGGGTTAATTATTTGTAAAGGTAGGACATGTGGAGTGCTTATTGGATTTAATGAAACTGGGGCAGCCCACCCTCTATAAATCATTCTATAATCATAATTACTGAAAGTATAAACAAATGTCTCCTTAAGAGTTCCATTCGAATAAAAAACTGCTGAATAATTATCAATAGTTACTCCATTATCTTCATGAGAAGTTTTTAAAAGATCACTAACAAATATACCTCCGATTCCAATAATTAAAGCTATAAAAAAAACGAGGGCTAATTGCCTCGTCTCATTCAACTTGGTCCAATCCCCTTTATTTCAGGTGCTTTTTCAAGACCTCCTTCAAAACGAAGGTAATCCATTTTTTTCATATTAATAGTTACTGCTATAAAATTTGTTGGAATGGTATCAATCATTGTATTAAGTTCTTGTACCACATTATTGTATGTATATCTTTGACGAGCAATTTCATCTTCAACACTAATAATTGCATCCATTAGTTTATTTACAGTAGTAGATGCTTTCAAATCGGGATAAGCCTCAGCAACAGCTCTAATTGAACCGAAAAGACTTCGTGACTCTGACTCGATCTTTTCTAAATCACTGGGACCTGCTGTTAATATTTTTGACCTTAATTCAGCAACTTTTTCAAATACATCGCGTTCAAACTGAGTGTAACCTTTTACTGCTCCTAGAAGTTGCTCTATCATGTCTAATCTTTTTTTCATAGCAACACGAATCTGCCCTAATTCAGCATCAGAAGCATTTCTAAATTTATGTAATCGATTATATCCTAAAATATAAACAATAATTATTACTAAAAATAAAACACCTAAACCTGCTAAAAAATATGTTGATATATCCATTTTCTTTCCCTATTATTTAAAAATATCAAGTTCTTTTAAAATCTATTCTATATACAAAAAATATTCTAAAGAGTTATCTACTTTTTTAGTCTATATTTTTTAAATTTCTCTGGATTTAGAAAAAAAGATTTTATAGTATGAAAAGCGTTGACCGTGGTGGTCTGAATGGAGCCAACATTGAGGGGCATCATTGAAAAAGTTATAGATGAAGAGCTAAGTGAGGATAAACTTAGTAGTAATTTTGGAGTATTTACTGAGTTTAAAAATAGAGGTCTCCTTGACTCAGTTCCAAGTGCAATGTTTGGTAGAATATACATGCGTGCTTACTCTTCATGGCTTGATTATAAAGATGAACATGGAGGGGAGATCAGCCCAGAAGAAGTAATGGAGTTTGTAAGAATTTTTGAGAAAAGAGCAATTGAAATAAAATCAAAAATTAGTGAGATTTCGAGCTTATAATAATAAATTAATAGAAAAATCCTTCATATAGTACGTAAATATACTTACTTGGAATATAATGGAAGAGGAATATCTTTCAGATCAAGAATACATTGATTTTTTTGTTAAATTAAATGGTTTAAGAAAAATTATAGCTTCTAAAATTCCAATGGAAAAAAGGATGAGGGTTCTTGATCTTGCTACTGGTTCTGGGTATTTTGCCATAGAAATTGCTAAACAACATCTTGAGGTTCTTATTGAAGCTATAGATATTTCTGATGACTCTATTGAATTAGCTCGAAAAAATATTTGGGAAAGTGGATTTAGAGCAAGAATAGCTATAAAAAAAATGGATGCAACTATACTAGAATACCCGTCTCAATCATTTCATTCTGCAATTAACTTTCTTGGTTTAGAAGACATCCATATGACTAAGGGTTATGAAGGTGTTAGACGTGTATTTCATGAAGTAGCTAGAGTTTTAAAACCTCGTAGTTATTTCTCGCTAACTGTAATGTTGCCAGAAGAAGCAGATACTATACCTCAAAAGCTTGAACTTGAATTATTTGACTATATCTGTGGAGCGAAATGGCTCACTTTGTTACAATATCAAGAATTATTGAAAGAATCAGGATTAAATCTTGTTAAGAGAGAGACATTTAAAACAGGTAAAAAATTAACTGTAAATCAAGCAAAAGAAGAAATAAATTTTGCGTGTAAAGAAGTACCAAGAATTTATAAAATTCAAACTAAACCATTTGAAGAAGTATGGAATAAATTTGGTCATGAAATAGAAAGAAACGGTTTGGGACACTATTCAAGGTTAGTATTGTTAATTGCAAGAAAAAATTAAATTAAATAAAGGGCTCTTTCAGTATTCGTTAAAAATTTAAAACCTTTTTTAGTTACTAAAATAGTGTCTTCGAGTTGTATACCTCCCCATCCAACATCAAGGTAAGGAATATCTACATTTATTACCATACCTTCCTGTAATTCTGTTTTTTCGTCATTAGTAATCCATGGTTTTTCGTTGCATTCAATACCAATGCAATGTCCTAGACTTGTTGGGCAGTCTTTAATCCCAGCTTTCGACAGTTCTTTTTTAGCTATGTTATAAATTTCCTTAATTTGGATTCCATGTTTTATACTTTCAATAGCTGAAGTTTGAGCATCAATAACAGTTTTCCAACGTTTTTCTACTTCATTTGAAGATTTTTCAATTATTGCAGTTCTAGAAATATTACTATTATAATTATTAATAATTGAACCAAGTTGAAACCTTATCAAATCACCTTTTACAGCAGATAGGGTAGTTGGCTCAGGATTAGGAAATGCACTTCTTTCACCAATACCAATAAATGAATTTGTAACACGCCCACCATCTTCAGTTACACTATAGTTAAACATACTAGAGAGATTAATCTCCATTATTTCAGGATGGATTATCTCTAAAGCATCTTCCATAGCTTTTTCAGTTATTTCGGTTGATCTTTGAATCCTAGCAATTTCTTCTGAGGTTTTTACGGATCTAATCTTCATTAAAGGACCTGTTCCATCAATAATTGTCGCATCAGGTAAATTTTTTTGTATACTTTCATATTGTGTATAAGGAATTAATGAAAAATCTAAAGCGAGGTTTTTTGTCGCTAAACCCTGGGAGGATATAGCAATTACTAATGCGTCACATGAGGTTTCAGCTGTTGGCGATGTTATTGCTGTAATCAATTTTTTTGTTATTTCAGAAGATTTTGGGTTCTTTGTGGTTTTTACATTTAGACAACCATAATACTGAATGTTTTTAATCCAGGTTATACTATCAATCACTAGATCAGCTTCATTAATAGGAGCAATAATGAAAGGCTCACCATCAAGAGGAAGAACAGCATAACTTTGATAACCACAACCTAGTTGAGCACCTAAATTCATGTAATCCGAGATATAGAATACGTTTGGTACTGAAGCTGCAATTATTGCCTCAACCCCAATGTTTTGCATTACTTTTTTAGCTAATTCTTTATTGAGGGGCATATATTAACAGATAGAAATCATTAATTCTATTTTTAAAATAATTGGTTAAAAGAGAAGAATTCAATTACTAAATTATATTATCACTTAAATTTTCTTATCTAACAAATTAAAAAAATATTTTTATGTTTTTTAGTTAATATCATCTCCAAACTCTATGAAAAAGTTTTACCCAATTTTCACCAAGAATTTTTTTGATTTCATTATCACTATATCCTCTGGCAACTAAACCTTTAGTAAAGTTTGGCATATTTTCAAGCCAACCATATCCCCAACTTTTATCCATAGGAGTAAAATAAGTTACATCAATTTTTGTAGGGTTTTTCCAAATATAACATCCTCTAGTTATTGAGTTAGGAAACTCTAGATCAGATCCAAACCCTACATGATCAATACCAACAACATTAATTAAAACGTCAAGTTGATCTAGTAAATCATCGGTTATTGTGCTTTTACCTGCTTTTTTAGCGAAAAAGGGAGTTACACCAATTACACCACCCTTTTCAGCACACATCTTTAATATATCATCTGGTTTTCCTCTCTGTTTACTATACTTAACAAAATCTCCCCAAAGATTAGTGCTTTTATTAGCCCATTCAGCATAACCACCTGGTTGCTCTGGTGCAGATTTTCTTGGAATTATGTGAGTAAAACTTACTGGGTCTTTAGAAAGTTCTATTGCATCCCAACAAGTTTGATCACCTGTATGACTTAAATCAATTAAAATTCCAAGTTTATTCATCTCTTTAACTAAATTTTCACCAAATATACTTAAACCAGAATCTTTTCTTTCACGGCATCCTCCACCTGCATCATTTTGCCAATTATAGGTTAGTTGCATTACTCTTAATCCATAATCATAAGCAATTTTTAAAAAATCAAGACTTGATTCAATAAATGCACTATCTTGAGGCCCATAAATAATCCCGTGTTTTCGTTGTTTTTTTGCATTTATAATATCTTCAGATTTTTTAATAATTAATACTTGGTCCTTGAATTTTTCTACCCAATGAGTATAATTAATAAGTTGTTTTAAAGCATCATTAAAGTTTTTTTGCATACATACCGTGATATTTGTAGCAGTAAGTCCACCTTTAAGCACATCATCTAACCACATGTTTTCTGCAATATAATCAATAACTGCAACAACACTACTATCAATAACTATACTTTCATTATGAAGAGTAATAGCATGATCTAACTCTTCTTTATTTAAAGACAAATAACTTCGTGAACCCATAGTAAATATAAATAATATCAAATTTAAAAAAATGTTGATGATAAAAGTAAAAATCAATTATTTTATATTTCATTACTTCATATTTAGAGTATCCATTATTTTTTTAATAGCGATAAATTATTTGCTAAAAATGAATAAAATATTTTAAACAAGCTTATTTCAAA
Source organism: Candidatus Bathyarchaeota archaeon (assembly GCA_016930055.1). Classification (GTDB taxonomy): domain Archaea; phylum Thermoproteota; class Bathyarchaeia; order TCS64; family TCS64; genus UBA8941. The sequence continues at coordinate 7,151 of JAFGHP010000018.1, forward strand.
TTAGGTTAAAATACTTTAAAACATCTTAGATATGTGAAGGATGGTAATAAATTGAATTTAGAAAAACCAATTAAAAACTTTATGAAAAAAAATCCTCTTCTAATAGATTTAGATGAGACTCTTGGTGGTGTAGCTAGTAAGATGAGTGCTCAAAAAAAAGACGTAGCCATCGTTACTGATCCAGAGGGTGAAGTTAGGGGTTTAGTAACAAGCCACGATCTATTTGATGCTCTACGAACATATGTACTTGGAAAAGACACTTTAGAACAAGTCCCTAAGGAAGTTAGAGAACTTAAGGTTATAACAATAATGAAAGGAACATATACTAAAGAGTTTATGGAAGCTTGTGGTTTGTCAGGTTCAAACGTTTGCATAACTCTAGGAGAAAACGATTCAATTGTAAATGCAATAAGGGTGATGGCAATTACTGGAATCGATCATATATTAATATCAAGTGAAAAGGGAATTACTGGAACATTATCTGATGATGACATAATTCAAGTATTTATGGAATAAAATCTTAAAAAATTTTTTAAATATTAAGATTAAAATTAACCTCGATACCGTTCGTTTCTACCACGTTTACGTTCACTTTTTTGGTATTCTTGTTTTCTTTGACCTTCAATTCTTGCTCTTCGAAAAGATTTATTATCATCAGTTCCTGAAATAAACTGATTTACGTTATAATAAAAATTTTGATAATCAATCTCATCTTCATATAGTTTCTGAATCAATTCATTTAATTGAAGTTGATTTTCTTCTTTTGCTTTATCGAAACCTTTAGAATAGGCTTCATACGCTGCTATAAACTTAAAATCGTCTTTTGGTTTAAAAACAAGTTTATTAGTTTTCACTTCTTTTTCAGACACGAACTATCTCATTCTCCATAAGGTAATTTACACTTTTAAAGTAATCCTTTTATAAGCTCTTTATTTATTATTTAGTAGGTCTTTTATTTAGTAATGTCTAATATCATCAATGACTTCAGGGATAAAGATACTGCAAATAAATTATGTAAAATGATTAATAAATTATCAGATGGAAAAAGAATAAAAATTGTTCATGTTTGTGGAACTCATGAAGATGCCATTACAAAGAATGGTATACGTAGTATGTTGCCTAAAAATGTTGAAGTACTTATGGGACCCGGATGTCCTGTTTGTACTGTTCCACCCAATAAGATTGACTCAGTTATTAAAATTGCGGAATCTGGAGTAATTTTAACAACATTTGGTGACATGGTTAGAGTTCCTGCAAGTCATGGAAGTCTTGCTGATACTAAAGCTCGTGGAGCGGATGTACGTATTGTTTATAGTATTCATGATGCAGTTTTAATAGCTCAAAAAACAGATCGTGAAGTAGTTCATTTTGGAATTGGATTTGAGACTACTGCACCAACAACTGCTTCAGAGTTATTATCTAAGGTGCCAGAAAATTTCAGTGTTTATACAGCGCATCTCTTGATACCACCAGCCATGAAACATATATTAGAATCGGGAGAGACGAAAGTTGATGGATTTATAAATCCTGGACATGTTAGCGCAATAATTGGAGTCGAAGGTTATAAAGAAATTGAAAAAAAATTTAAAATACCACAAGTAATTGCAGGTTTCGAACCACTTGATATTCTCTTTTCAATTGTAATGATATTAAAACAAATAAATGAAAATAGAGGAGAACTAGAAAATGCTTATAAAAGAATAGTAAAACAAGAAGGTAATTTAAATGCTTTAAAATTAATGCATACAGTCTTCGATATAACAGATTCTTCTTGGAGAGGAATAGGTTTAATACCAAAATCTGGACTTTCTTTAAAGAAAGATTTTGAAAAATATGATGCTTCAAAAAAATTAGAATTAATAAAGGGTATTGATTACGATATGCCTGCAGGGTGTAGATGCGGAGATGTTTTAAAAGCAATCATCTACCCATGGGAATGTCCCTTATACAATAAGTTATGTACGCCCCAAAACCCGATCGGACCGTGTATGGTTAGTCAAGAAGGTAGTTGTTATATCTCTGCAAAATATGGTATTGATAAAATTTGAGACGTGTTCATTTAATAGTTTATGGTCATGTTCAAGGAGTAGGTTATAGAAATTTTGCTGTAAATATGGCAAAAAAACTTGAAATTAATGGATGGATAAGGAATCTACAAGATGGTTCTGTTGAAGTTATTGCTCAAGGTCAAACAGATAAAATTGATGAATTTTTATCATTATGTAAAATTGGACCATCAAAAGCAAAGGTCAATGAAATAAAACAATTAGATGAATACCGATTCGAAGATCTAAACGATTTTAAAATAAGTTATATATAAAAAAAATATTTTTAGAAGATTATATTGAAGCATATACTTCTTTTAGTGCTTCAAGCATACTAGTTAGACTTAAGCTAGGAATATATCCCATGTTTCCAATACGGTAAGTTACATCTTTTAAAGCACCATATCCTTGAGCTAATTCATATCCTTTTAATCGCATTTCATCATAGATTTTTTTGCCGGGTACTCCTTTAGGAGCTTTAATACAATTAACAGTAGGACTTTCGTATCCACGTTTAGGATATACAGGTGTTCCAAGTTTTTTTACAGCTCGACGGATTTTTGTATTTCTCCTATTAAAAAGATCGAAATACCATTTTTTCCCACCCTTTTCTTCAACCATATGTAAAACAGCATTTAAGGAAGCAATTTGAGGAATCACGCTTGTCACTGGTGTACCCTGTCCTCTTTGATGGTCTTTTTCCCATAGTGTTAAATCGAAATAGTATCCTCGATTAGGCATTTTTTCCGCAATTTGGAGGCATTTTTTACTTACAGAACCGATTCCTAAGCCAGGTGGTACCCCAAAACATTTTTGGCTACTACTAAAACAGATATCAATACCCCAATCATCAACAAGTATTTCTGTTCCTCCCATACTACTTACAGCATCTACAAAAATTAGTTTTCCATGTTTTTTAGCAATTAAGCATAATTCACGGAGAGGATTTATCAAACCCACACTTGTTTCATTATGGGTTATTGCTACAGCTTCAACTTGAGGATTTTTCTTTAAAGCATCATCAAGTCCTTGAGGTGTTATAGGATCTCCTAAAGCTGGTTCTAAAATCTCTACTTGTTTACCATTACTTTTACCCACTTCAGCGAAACGTTTACCGAAATCCCCGTTTATACAAACAAGAAGTTTATCTTTAACACAGTTTCTTACAGCAGCTTCCATAAATCCAGTTCCAGTACTACTAAAAAGATAAATTGAGTTTTCAGTTTCAAGCCATTTTTTTAGAAGATCAACTGTATCGTAATGAATTTTTTTATATTCATCACTTCTATGACTATACATTTGTTGACTCATGGTTTTAAGTACTATAGGGTAACAAGCTACTGGCCCAACAGTAAATAATTTCAATTTTAACTCACTGATGAAAGAACCGACGATCAAGATAAAAGTTTAGGGTAATAGATCTAAGTATGGAACCAAAAATATTGAAAGGAAGTGAGGCAGACCAATTAATAATTAAAATATTGAAAGAAGCAGGTCAGCCATTAACAACACGCGAAATTCAGACAGAAACCGAAAAAAAAATGGTAAGGTGTCCAGACTCAACTGTAGTTTTTTTAAATAAACTTAGAGTCAAAGGAACAATAAAAGGCGAAATGTCTAAAGAAAAGAAAGCTTGGATATGGTGGATTTAACACCAATTAACAATATTTGAACATAATTCAATTAATTTTACCCAACCATCGTAATCAATAACATTAATTTTTTCAAATTTTTTATTACACTCATCTTCAAGAATGAAAAGTTTAGCAAAGGAAAATATTTGAATGTTTTTTTTATCTTCAAGTAACTTACACCCTTCTCCAATAAAAAGAATAAAAACTTCTTTCTCCTGTATAGAAATTGCATTAACTATTTCAACTATAGAACTGGCTTCTTTTGAAGAAATTGTAATTAATGTTGCCATTTTTTTCCTCCTAAAAAGTTGTTACTACTTTTGCTTCTAAAATGGATTTTATAAATTCATTTATGGTTATTAACTGTATATTAAGGCTAGGATCTAAATCAGTTAATTGAATATTAAATTTTTTTAGATTAGAATCTATCACAAAGAATCCTGCTAAATCAGATGAAGTTTTTAGATAATCCCAAAAAGTATCAGATCCCCATCTTCCCTTAATAATAACTTCCAGTGCGTCATCAATAAATAATATTAGCGGAAGATGATCCATACCTACAAAAGCCGCAGTAATTCTTAACCCCTCAAAAAAACGTGAATTAGGATAAATAGAACTTTTAAAAATAAAAATTGTTATAACCATTTGTTATCACATAAAAACTATCTTTTCTGATTCTTCAAATAATTCAACAAGTTCAGTTAAACTACTCATTTTAATTTTATCGATAAAGTGGTTTTGTGAACCAATTTTAAATTGACTATAACTTGTTCTACAAATAAGAAGTTCTGCATTTATTTTTTCGAATAAACTAGGTTTCTTCAATAGCAGTATAGAATCTTCATTAAAAAATAAGGTAACTTTATGTCCCTTATTTATCGCTGAATTCGTTAATCCAATAATATGTTTCAACTTTTCTTGAGTTGAAATTATTATCAGGAGTTGCATGAAAACTGTTGATAAAACGATAATTAATAAGTTATCTTTTTTACTTTAAAACATAAATATTTAAATTAATATATTAATAAAAAAAATAAATAATTTTTTATAATGGTTTAATGATTTTTTCTGGGATATATATGGGGAATCGTATTCCAGTTAAATGATTTAAACTATAGAGATTTGAATTCTCAACATCTTTTATATAATAAACTTGCTTGGTTATACGACAAAATATATCCAAAAATCTTTTCATATCATGTAATTTTTAACATAATCGATTTACAACTCATAAATAATGGTTCAAGAAAAGTCTTAGAAGTTGCATGTGGTACAGGAAGATTAATGTCAATTTTAGAAGAAAAGTGGTACGAAGTAACAGGACTTGATTTGAGTAGCCATATGTTATCTATAGCTAGAAAAAGATGTCAAGGAAAACTGATCCAAGAAGATATGAGAAGGATGAATCTGAATGAAAAATTTGATGCAGTTTTATGTTTTGGAAACAGTTTTACATATATACAAAATGATAAGGACATAGATAATACACTTATTAAATTTAGACAACACCTAGAACCAGGCGGTATTCTTATTTTCGATAATATAGATGCTTCAAAAATTAATAAGAGAAAATTTGAAACTTGGTTAGAAACAAAATTTAGTTTTGAGGATATGATAATTACTCGTAGAACCTTTAACTCTAATTATAATTCAGTAAATAATACTTGGGATGTCCTTTGGAATTATATTATAGAAAAAGATGAAGAAAGCGAAGGATTAACGGATAAAACAAAAATAAGAGCTTTTCATAAAAACTATCTATTTTCAAAACTTAAGAAACACGGATTTATATCACCAGAAGTAATAAATGAAGATGGATTTATTATTAAAACATATAAAAGGAAATACTAAATTCAAAAAATTTTTTGTTCTGTCCTAGCAATAATTTCTTCTTGTAATTCTTTACCGATATCAACGAAATAATCACTATATCCAGCTACGCGTACAATTAAGTCTAAATACTTTTCAGGATTTTTTTGGGCCTCTCTAAGAGTCTTCGAATCAATGACATTAAACTGTATGTGATGCCCATCAAGCCGGAAATAAGTACGTACCAGACTTGCCAACTTATCCAAACTGAGATCGTCTGAAAGTACACTTGGTATAAATTTTTGATTAAGCAAAGTACCTCCAGTTAAAGCATGATCAATTTTACTCGCAGATTTAATTACAGATGTTGGTCCTTTCTTATCAGATCCATGACTCGGGCTAATACCATCGTTTAATGGCTCACCAGACCTTCTACCATCAGGTAATGCACCGGTTACTCTACCAAAATAAATATGCACTGTTGTTGGTAAAAGATTAGCACGATACTGTCCTCCTTTTGTATTTGGCCGACCATCAAGTGCTTCAAAATAATAATTAAAAATTGTTTTAGCTATATTGTCTGCGTAATCTAAATCATTTCCGTATTTAGGTGTCTTTTTTAACAATAATTGTCGTATTCTTTCGTCTTCAAAATTTGTATTTAATTGTTGTAATAACTCTTCAAAACTCAGATTTTTTTGATCGAAAACGTGATATTTTATTGCGCTTAAACTGTCTGTGGTTGATGCAATTCCAACTCCTTGAATATAGGTTGAATTGTATCTAGCACCCCCTTGATGATAATCTAAACCACTTTTTATACAATCTTCTACAAATAAGCTCATCACTGGTGTAGGCATAAGTTCAGCGAATATTCTTTCGATAATGTTATTTCCCTTTATTTTTATTTCGATAAAATAATTTAGTTGTTGTCTATAGGCTTCTAAAAGCTGCTTAAAATCAGTAAAGTTACGAGGATTACCAGTTTCTAAACCAATCTTTTTTCCAGAAGCGGGATCTACTCCATTATTTAAAGTTATTTCAAGTATTTTTGGCCAATTAATATAACCTGTTAAATTACAATTTTCTTTACCAAAAACACTAATTTCTACACACCCACTTGGACCCCCTGATCTTGCATCAAAGATTGATTTTCCTTGACGTAGAAATTCTAGTAAAATAACATCTGTATTAAACATACTTGGTTGTCCAAAACCTGCTTGCACAACCTTGGTGGCATGTTTTAAAAAGATGTCAGGGTTTTTTTTGCTTAATTGAATACAAGCACTTGGTTGTATAAGATGCATTTCCTTAACGACATCCAATATTAAGTAACTTAATTCGTTAACAGCATCGCTCCCATCAGATTTTAATCCACCAACATTAATTAATGCAAAATCTTGGTAAGTTCCACTTTGTTCTTCGGTTATAGCAACTTTCGGTGGTGCAGGTTGATTATTAAATTTAACCCAGAAACACTCCAATAACTCCTTAGCAGTTTCTTTATCAAGAGAACCATCTTCTAATTCGTTTGTATAAAAACTTATTAAATGTTGATCAAGCCGCCCTGGACAATAACTATCCCAAGTATTTAATTCAGTTACTACAGCTAGATGACAAAACCAGTAACATTGTAAAGCTTCCCAAAAAGTTTGGGGAGGATTCGAAGGAACATAACTACAGATTTCAGATATTTTTAATAATTCTGATTTGCGCTTGTCGTCTTTTTCTAAGTTAGCTAGATTTAAAGCTAATTCAGAATACCTTTTTGCATAATCTGAGATTGTGTCAGCAACAATCTCCATAGCTTTAAGCTCTTCTTCTTTGGCATAAGCTCTCGGATCATTAATAAAATCTAAAGAATCAATGCTTTCTCTAATTTCTTTTTTAAAAAAATTCAACCCTTTATGATAGATCTTATCTCCAAGAACAGCATGACCTGGCGCTCTTTGTTCCATAAATTCAGTAAAAATTCCTGCATCGAAAGATTCCAACCAGTCGTTATCCATTGAATTAAATATTTTTTCTCTAATAGTCTTACCTTTCCAAAAAGGAATTATTTCCTTTTCATAAACCTGTCTAGTTTCTTCACTTACCCTGAACGGGGTTCTTTTTCGAGAACTCATAATATCAAGATCTTCAAGAGTATGACAACATAATTCTGGAAAAGTTGGTGTTGCTTTCGGTGAAGGCCCTCTTTCACCTACAATTAATTCATCTTTACCTATTGATATTTTTTTATTTAATAATAAATGCCTTAAAGCTAGAGCTCTAAAAACAGGAACACTAAACTTCTGATTCTCTGAGTTTTTATAGAAATCAGTTAATAATTTTGCTCTTTCATAAGTAATAAATGGTTTTATATTTACACTTTCTTCTCTTAAACGTTGTACTCTTTCGTTCAACCCTTATCCTCCAATCTTAACCTTTAGATTATATTTTACTAAGAGTTCCTCAATTTTATTTATAAGCTCTTCACTTAATGTTTTAGTAATGTGAAAAGGGGTTTTACTAATATTTAGACGTTTCAACTTTTCTATACCAGCTTTATGATAGGGTAAAATATGAACCTCTTTAAATCCTAGATTAAAAACAAAGTCACCTAAAATTTCCATTTGTTCAAAATCATCATTAACTCCTGGAATTAATGGCACACGGATTATGACATTTTTATCTCTTAATAATTTTAAATTTCTCAGAATAAGCTTGTTACTCACACCCGTATATGTTTCATGAAGTTTTCCATTCATAAATTTGATGTCATATAAAAATAGATCAACGTTTTCTTTGATTGTAAGAATTGTTTCAGGGTTTGCGTAACCACATGTTTCAATAGCAGTATGAATTTTATGGTTTTTGCATTCTTTAAGTAGATTATTTAAAAAAACTGGTTGTAAAAGAGGTTCTCCCCCACTAAATGTAACTCCACCACCAGATTCTTCATAAAAAGGTATATCTTTCTCGATTTCATTCATGACTTCATTTACTGTCATGTCTTTTCCAACAATCATTAATGCCTCAGAATAACATTCATTGATACATTTTTCACAATAATTACATTTTGCCTCGTTAATTTTTAGTCCTGGATTAAAAATTATTGCGTCGTTAGGACAAGCCATGATACAAGCTTTGCATCCAATGCACTTATCGGACCACCACATAAATTCAATCTTTGGAGATTTACTTTCTGGATTGTGGCACCAAGGGCAATCTAGTGGACATCCCTTTAAGAAAACGATTGTCCGTATTCCTGGACCATCATGTATTGCGTAGTGTTGAATATCGAAGACTAGACCCATTTATTGCAACCATAATTAAAGGGACTATTTATCTTTTAATACTATAAAAAGAATTAAAGAACTAAAAAGGTTCAAATCTTGATAAATGCAAAGAGGAATCTTAAATTAACGAATATTAGGAATTAAATCAACTAACTAATCTTTAAAGGTGTACTTTAATGGAACCTATTAAAAATAATGGGATGCGGAAATTTGTTTTTATTTGGGTTGGACAATTTTTTTCACTTCTTGGTACTTCAATGAGTCAATTTGCTTTAGCTATTTGGGCGTGGCAAATTACTGGGCAGGCTACTGCTCTTGCATTAGTGGCGCTTTTTAATTTTGCACCATCGATAATTGTGGGACCGATTGCAGGAGCATTAGTTGATCGATGGAATAGGAAACTTGTCTTAATTTTAAGTGATACAGCTTCAGCTATTGGTACGATTACTATTTTAATACTAATTTTATTTGGTAGATTAGAAATCTGGCATCTATACATTATCGGTATATTCACAGGAACGTTTCAATCATTTAGTTTCCCAGCATACAGTTCAACAATCAGCATGGTTCTATCAAAAGAGCAGTACTCAAGGGCAAGCGGACTACTGTCCCTAGCAGATTCTATTTCGAATATATTTTCCCCAATATTAGCGGGTTTTCTAATTGGTTCTATCGGAGTAATAGGCATACTAACAATAGATATCGTAACATTTCTTCTTGCAGTAGGAATGCTTTTATCGATTTCTCTTCCTCAACCAACAAAAAAGGTTCAAAGTACTACAAATCTATTTGAAGACAGCGTTTTTGGTTTCAAATATATTTTAAAAAGAAAAGGGCTTCTAGGTTTACAATTATCATTTTTTATTTCAAATCTGTTGAATGGATTAGCATTTACTCTTTTCACACCTTTAATACTTTTGAGGGCTGGAAATGATACGATCACACTAGGTACAATTCAAGCTGCTTTTGGAGTTGGTGGAGTTTTAGGAGGGCTTATGCTTAGTATTTGGGGTGGACCCAAAAAGAAGGTAAATGGGATCTTTCTAGGGGGAGCAGCAAGTTACATGCTAGGAGTATTCACATTAGGTATAGGTAGATCTAATATTGTTTGGTTAATAGGTGCTTTCTTTACTATGTTTTTTATACCAACTACAAATGGATCTAGCCAAGCACTATGGCAATCTAAAGTTCCTTATGAACTGCAAGGCAGAATCTTTGCTACTCGTGCATTTATTGCACAAATATCATCACCAATAGCTATGGCGATTGCTGGACCACTTGCAGACAATTTCTTATTACCAGCAATGGAAGAAGGAGGTTTCTTAGTACCCTATTTCAATTGGTTAACAGGAACAGGTCCGGGGGCTGGAATATCGCTTCTTTATATTACAATTAGTTTTATGGGAATTCTAGTATGTTTAGGAGGATATTTATTTAAAGAAATCCGCGATGTTGAAGAATTAATTCCAGACCACGATGAAGTATCAAAATAATGTTTTTAATATAATTATAGAAAGTTTATTCATCAACATCTTAAAAGATTAATTGGATATAATGACTACTAACGAACAAAAATTACAAGAAATGCTATCATTTAAAGATAAAACAGTAATAGTAACAGGCGCCGCAGTAGGAATCGGTAAATCAATATGTGAACGTCTTGCAGAAGCAGGAGCAGATTTAATTCTAATTGATATAAACGAAAAAAAATTATTAGAAACTTCAAAAGAACTTGGATCTTATAATGTGAAAATAATTCCTAAAATAATGGATCTCTCTCAAAAAAGTCAAATTGATAATTTTTGGCTTCAAATAAAAAATATAAGTCCAGATATTCTTATAAATAATGCAGGAATTTATCCAATAAAAGATTTTTTAGAGATAGACGAAGTTTTTTTTGATAAAGTATATTCAATCAACCTTAAAGCAGCTGTCTGGATGTCTCAAAATTTTATTAAAACCAGAATAAATAGGGGAGGAGTAATCATTAATATCAGTAGCATTGAAGCAATATTACCTTTTAAAAAAGAAATGGTTCATTACGATATATCTAAAACGGGAATAATTGGTTTAACACGTGCACTTGCCAAAGATTACAGTGAGAAAGGCTTCCGTATTAATGCAATAATTCCAGGAGGTATAATTACACCAGGAACAAAAAATGTAGCCTTTGAACTCCTAAAAGGGAATATTGGATTAGCAAAAACTGGATTAGAATTTAGAAGCAGACTACCTATGGGAAGACCAGGTGAACCAGACGAAGTAGCAAAAGTAGCTATCTTTCTAGCATCTGAACTCTCAAGCTATTTGACTGGTACTTTTATTGTGGTTGATGGAGGTTTCCTTTCAGCTTAACCCACTTTTATTGATCTCTCCCTTCACAATGGATGCGCTTACGTTATAAATTATGTCTAAACAATGAACATTGATCACGTTGGCTGAAAACAGCGTTGTTATAGATCTTGATGGAGTATCAAGCACAACTTTATCTAAATTAAAGAAAGCTGGACTCTTAACATACGAGTCTATCGCAGTTACACCTTCAAAAGAAATAGAAGAAATGACAGGGATGGGTTCAGATACCGCTTTAAAAGTAAGCCAACTTGCACGCAAAAAAGTAGATCATGGATTTGTTCCAGCTACACTAGTTTTAGAACAAAGAAAACTTATGCTCCGATGCAATACTGGAAGCCCTGACCTTAATAGAATCCTTGGTGGAGGTATAGAAACAGGTGCAATCACGGAACTTATTGGTGAATTTGGATCAGGAAAAACTCAGATCTGTTTTACTTTAAGTGTTTTAGCTCAATTACCTGTTGAACAGGGGGGGTTTGGAGGAAAAGTTTGTGTTATAGATACCGAAGGGACCTTTCTTCCTGAACGTATAAAGCAAATAGCTGAAGAGAGGGGGTTAGATACAATAGAGATACTGAACGGTGTTCTAGTTGCAAGAGCTTTTAACAGCGAACATCAAACAATTTTGATAAAAAACCTTCCACAAGTTGTTCAAGAAAATAAGGTAAAGCTTGTTATTGTTGATAGTATGATTGGCCATTTTAGAGGAGAATACATTGGAAGAGGAACACTTAGCGATAGACAGCAAAAAATTGGATCATGTCTTGCATCGTTGTTACGAGTTGCTGAAGCATTCAATCTTGCAGTTGTGTTAACTAACCAAGTTCAAGCTAAACCAGATACTAATTATGGTGACCCAAACAAACCAACGGGGGGACATGTTATGGCACATGCATGTACACATAGAGTATATCTTCGTAAAGGTAAAGAAAACACTCGCATAGCTCAAGTAATAGATTCACCTTATCTTCCAGAAGAAAAAGCACGTTTTGCAGTAGAAGCAGCTGGAGTTATAGGGTGTGAACAATAAATTATTTTACTAATTCAAATGGATTTGTGTAACCGTGTTCAATTAATCTTTTTCGAATATCGTTTTTAAGTAGACCAATTCCATCTCCTGTTTTTGCGCTTACAGGATAAACAGGTATTGTAGGACCTAATCCTTCTTTTAGTGCTTCGAGATTTTCGTTGATTATTGATGAGCGTTCTTTATCAATTTTATTAGCTGCAACTATACAAGTTATGTTAAGATCTCTCTTTATGTAATGAACTAATTCTATGTCAAGGGGTATGAAGCCTTTTTTTGCGAGACGTGTTTCTGTTTCAAGATAAGTTGAAGTATTTATTACATGAAGTGCTAATATTATTTGGTTAGATTTATTTTTTAAAAAATCAAGAATCATGTCTTTTGTATCTTCTTCACCTTGTTTACTTAAACGTAAACTTACACCATATCCAGGCATATCTATAAGAAGTAGATTTTTAGATAAGGGATATTTTTCAATTCTGTTTGTCGTTCCAGGTTGTTTACCGACAGCTACATTGATGCCTGTAATTGCTTTAATTAAACTACTTTTACCTGAATTAGGTCTACCAGTAAATACAAAATATCCCTCAGCCATATTATTCACTATGGTTTAAAGATGCAAGAGAAATATAAAGAAATTTAAATGGCTATGGTAAAATCTAGACGCTGAGCAAGTTCTTTATAACGATTTCTAATAGTTACTTCCGTAACTTGGGCTTCTTTAGCAATTTCACCTTGGGTTCGACGCTCATCTGTAAGCTGACTGCTAATGTATATACAGGCAGCAGCTATTCCAGAAGGCCCACGACCACTAGTAAGCTTCAAAGTCGATGCTTTTTTTAGAATATTCATAGCAAGTATTTCGGTATCTCCAGTTAAAGCTAGCTTATTTATAATTTTACTAATATAGCCATGAGGATCAACTTGAGGTACTTCAGGATTTAGCTCCCTTAGTAAGAATCTATAGTTTCTTGCAGCTTCTTTTTTTGTTATATTTGCGGCAACCGCAACATCTTCAAGTGTACGAATAATGTTGCATTGTCTACAAGCCATATATATGCTTGCAACCGCTACACTTTGTATTGTTCTACCTCTTATCAACTGTTTTTGTATAGCCCTTCTATAAATCATACTAGAAGTTTCTATGACATTTCTCGGTAAATTTAGTTTATATGCAATTTTACTCATTTCACTTAAGGCATGGGCCAGATTACGTTGAGTTGAGTCACTAACCTTACTTCTTCTATGCCATTTTCTTAGTCTGTAAAGTCTTGCTCGCTCTTCTGGACTAAGCTTACGCCCAGAAGCATCACGATCCTGCCAACCTATAGTTGTGCTGAGACCTTTATCATGTATTGTCCAAGTAACTGGTGCACCAACTCTGGGTAATTTATCTCTTTGCTCTTGATCGAAAGCACGCCACTCAGGACCTGTATCTATTATGTTCTGAGATATAACAACGCCACATTTTTCGCAAACTAATTCGCCAGTCTCATAATCCCTTAAAAGGTTGACGCTTCCACACTCAGTACAAACCATTTTATTGCGTAGGGTTGTAACCAAAGAATCACATCTTAAGACTATGATTAAGGAAAAAAGGTTACTTATAACTCTTATCTAATTCGGTTCGCAAAAGTTTTAAAAAATAATATATAAATGTAAATTACTATATAAAAAATATTAATATTTTATATTTTTATGCATTAATATTATTCATATAAATGTTTTATATTTAATTCTTATGTTAATAAATCAGATCTCAGGTAATTCTTTTTCAAAAAACATTTAAAATACGGATAATTTTATGAGTTAATAAAATTCATTTAAATTTTACATTTATACAACAAAATAAAAAAAATTTTACTATTTAGGAAAAAGAGTTATCTTTAACAATAATAGTATTTAGGCATCCTACAAAATCGGGAGCTAACACTTTGACTAAAAAAGTATATGAATTTTCTGAAGGAAACAAAGATATGAGAGATTTGTTAGGTGGAAAAGGAGCAAATTTATCAGAGATGTTAAACATGGGGCTCAGAGTTCCACCAGGTTTCACTATCACAACCAAAACATGTATCGAATTCTTTGAATTGGGAGGAAAATTCCCCGAAGGTTTATGGGAAGAAGTAATAGAACATGTATCAAAGGTTGAGGAAAAAACTGGGAAAAAATTTGGTGATTCAAACAACCCTCTTCTATTTAGTGTCAGAAGCGGTGCACCTGTTTCTATGCCAGGGATGATGGATACAGTACTAAATTTAGGGATGAATGATGAAGTTGCTAAAGGATTTTCAAAATTAACTAATGAAAGATTCGTATATGATGCATATCGCAGATTCATAACTATGTTTGCTGATGTTGTAATGGGTGCAGAAAGAAAGAAATTTGATGAAATTTATGAAACAGAGAAGAAAAAAGATAATGCGAAAACTGATCCAGAAGTAAGTACCACAGCACTAAAGAAAATTGTTGATTCCCAAAAAGGTTTGTATAAAAAAGAAGTTGGTACAGATTTTCCAATGGATCCTTACCAGCAGCTAAAATTGGCTATTGCTGCAGTTTTTAATAGTTGGAACACGCCTAGAGCAATAACATATAGGAAAATTGAAGGAATACCGAACGAAGTAGGTACAGCATGTAATATCCAAACAATGGTTTTTGGTAATCTCGGACAAGATTCAGGAAGTGGAGTGCTTTTTACACGCAATCCAAGTAACGGAGAAAAAACAGTTATTGGCGAACTTTTATTTAATGCTCAAGGAGAAGACGTTGTTGCAGGATTAAGAACTCCAGTAAGCCTAACTGACCTCAAAAACGATTATCCTAAAATTTATAATGAGTTAATAGAGAACGTTGAGAAACTTGAAAGCCATTATAAAGACTTGCAAGATGTTGAATTTACTATAGAAAAAGGAACATTATACTTACTTCAAACCCGTAGTGGAAAACGCACAGCAAGAGCTGCTGTAAAATGTGCTTATGATATGGTACAAGAAAAACTAATTACAGAAAAAGAAGCTGTTTTGAGAATTGAACCCAGACAAATTGAATTTCTATTACATAAAAGCATTGATCCCAACAGTGGGAAAAGTCCTTTAACTAAAGGATTACCCGCTTCTCCAGGAGCAGCTATTGGACAAGTTGTTTTTGTACCAAAGGAAGCTGAAGAATGGAAAGCTTCTGGTAAAAAAGTTATACTTGTCCGTCCTGAAACAACGCCAGAAGATATTGCGGGTATGGTAGCTGCAGAGGGTGTATTAACTAGTAGAGGTGGAATGACAAGCCATGCAGCAATAGTCGCTAGAGGTATAGGTAAACCAGCTATAGTCGGATGTGAAGCACTACACATTGATCTCGAAAAAGAAATGTTTAGTGTGGGCGACATTGTGATAAATAAAGGAGATATTCTAGCAATAGATGGATTAACAGCTGAAGTTTTTGTTGGAGAAGTACCATTAATTGAGCCTAAAATAAGTGATGAAGTTGAAATAATTCTCAGCTGGGCTGATAAATATAGAAGACTGGGAGTATGGGCTAATGCTAATGATGAGGCTGATGCAACTAAAGCTAACTTAAATGGTGCTCAAGGAATTGGTCTTGCAAGGACAGAACGGATGTTTCTGGGAGTAGAACGTGTTGCTCTAGTTCGTGAAATGATTATGGCAGATACAAGAGAAGATAGACAAAAAGCTTTAGATAAACTTCTACCATTACAAAAAGAGGATTTTAAGGGTCTTCTCAGAGCAATGAATCAGAAGCCTGTACAAATTAGATTGTTAGACCCGCCTCTCCACGAGTTTATGCCCCGTGAAGTGGACTTAGTGACAGAAATATTTGATATGGAAAAAGCTAACGAAAAACAAGAAGAAATAGAGAAAAAGAAAACAATCCTAAATAAAGTACGTAGAATTCAAGAAGCTAATCCAATGATTGGGTTACGTGCATGTCGTGTAGGTATATTATATCCAGAGATTTACGAAACTCAAGCAAAAGCAATCTTCGAAGCAGCAAGTGAACTTAAAATCAATGGATATGATCCAAAACCAGAAATAATGATACCAGGAACAATAACCTACAAAGAATTAGCATACCTTAAACCATACATCATAAAAGCACATAAAGAAATTACACAAAAATATGGTTTCGAAATACCTTACAAATATGGCACAATGATAGAAATGCCTCGAGCTGCTTTAACCGCTGATGAAATGGCTAAAGAATGTGAATTCTTCAGTTTTGGAACAAACGATTTAACACAAACAGGACTAGGATTAAGTAGGGATGATGCTCAGGGAACATTTTTACCACCATATGTTGAAAAGAAATTATTAGATGACGACCCATTCCAAACACTAGATAAAAAAGGAGTAGGTCAACTAGTAAAAATCTGCGTTAAACTAGCTAAATCAGCGAACCCAAATATAAAAATAGGAATATGTGGAGAACATGGAGGAGACCCAGAAAGCATCTACTTCTTCCATGAAGCAGGACTAGACTATGTTTCATGCAGTCCCTTCCGAATACCAGTAGCAAGATTAGCAGCAGCAAGAATAGCCCTAATTTCATAATAATATTAATCAAATATTCTGTATTAGCTATTCTTTCTCTAAATATCTTTTAGAAAAATAAAAACTAAAATTCTTTAAATATCATTTTATAGACTATATTTTCTTTTTATATCTAAATAAATGAAGAATATTAACATGAAAATTGTTGTTATTGTAGAGGGTACTGTACTTTCTACGCTGATAAGAGTTAAAGCTAAACCAGCAGCAAAACCGGAGTTTTTTGATGTTCCTAATAAAATGTAACTTGTTATTTTATCTGAATCAAAATTTATTTTTTTAAAAAAAAGCTCAATAAAATAACCTAATAAAAAAGTTGTTAAAAAACTAATAATGATTAAAGATCCTAAAGAAAAAGGGTTTCTTAAAAAAACTTCATTATTTAAACCAACTATTGTATAAATAATTATAAAAAAACTCCAATTAATGAATGTTCCTTTATAATTTACTATTCTTTCTTCAATATTAAAATAAATAAGGATTCTTGAAAGAATAAAAGGAATTATTATTAATTCAATTAATAATAAGTATAATTTACTTTGAAAACTTGGTATTGATCCTAGAAATAATGAAAGAATAAAAGGCGTAAAAATAAAAGCTCCAATATAACTAGATAAAAAACCTACAATACTATAATCTAAATTACCACCTAAAAAATTTGTAAAAGGAATAACCGCTACTGCAGGGGGAACTGAAGCTAAAATAATAAATCCAAGTAAGTATTGGTGTGGTAATTTTAAAAAATAACTTAATATTATAATACTTCCTCCTAAGATTAAATAATTTAATATTATACTAGTTAACATTGGTTTAACCCATCTCTTATAATCAAAAAAATTTCCTTAGAGATATTTGTCATAGAGATGGTCATTATAAAAATTAGAATAATTATTAGTATTTTTTCTGTCCATTGAGCTAATTGATTTAAACTTAAACCAAGAAAGAGACTAAGTAATAAAATAAAATTTCTATCCTTTAAAAAATTTTTAAAAGAATCTAAAGTAATCATCTTAATAAGATCTAAACATTATATGTAAAAAATATTGGTGTCGTTTAATTAATAATTACGATTAAAAATTATTTTTGGTATATTTTTTTATATTTATTAATTATATTTTTCATTCGATAATCAATAAAAAGTTAGGATTTACCATAAAAATTTGATTATTTACTTATCATTATTTATAAGAATATTAAACTATTAAATTATAAACAATATCTAAATTTAACTAGTATGTAACTTCGATCATTAAACCTTTAAGTACGAAGTTGATTCTTATCTGCAATAAAAACTATTGACCAATATGGATGCGTTAAATCATTGGAGAAAAACAATTGGCATTCCGCTGAAATTGATGAAGTAATAAAAAAACTTGAATCAAGTCGTCAAGGACTCACTAGAGAAGAAGTAGAAAATCGTTTTAATATTTATGGTCATAATGAGCTAGTTGAAGAACAGAAACGTAAATGGTATCATCTAGTTTATGAACAGTTTACTAGTATTCTAGTACTTATTCTAATTCTAGCGGCCATTGTCTCTGCATTCATAGCAGTTCAAGAAGGAGAACCCATGACAGACACTTGGGTTATTCTTTTTATTGTGGTTATGAATGGTATCCTCGGTTTTATTCAAGAATATAGAGCTGAGAAAGCAGTAGAAGCTCTAAAAGCAATGGTATCGCCTCATGTTCTGGTTTTGAGAGAGGGTAAAGAAGAATCAATTGACTCAAAAAATCTTGTACCGGGAGATATTATTCTTTTAGAAGCAGGTAGTCGAGTACCTGCTGATTGTAGACTTATTGAAGCTGCTAACTTAGAGGTTGATGAAGCAGCACTTACAGGTGAATCAAGACCTGTTAATAAAAAATTGTCTCCAGTTGAAGCTGAATCTAGTATCGGTGACCAAAGTAACATGGTCTTTATGGGTACAGTTATTACAAATGGTCGAGCAGTAGCGATTGTTACAGATACTGGGATGAAAAGTCAATTCGGGAAGATTGCAGGAATGGTGCAAGCTATCGATACAGAAGACCCCCCACTTCGTCAGAAAATGGATCGTATGGGAAAACAACTGGTAAAGATTAGTATCGCTTGCACAATTTTCGTTTTCTTAGTGCTTCTCTACATTCATGATAGGACAATAAACGAAGTATTCATGACTTGTATAAGTCTCGCAGTATCTGCAATCCCTGAAGGACTTCCGGCGGTGTTAACTATCACATTGGCTCTTGGAACGGCTCGTATGGCTAGACAGAAAGCCATCGTTCGGAAATTAGCTAGTGTGGAAACTTTAGGAAGTACAACGGTAATATGCAGCGACAAAACTGGAACCCTAACTAAAAATGAGATGACAGTTACACGTGTCAATTCTAATGGAGTCACAATAAAGGTCATAGGTTCTGGTTATAATCCAAATGGAGAATTTAGAATAGAAGAAAAACAAATCAACCCGTTATCTGATCAAAATATAGAGCTTCTCCTTAAAATTGGAGCATTAAACAACGACTCAACTCTTCAAAATAATGATGGAACATGGGTAGTATTCGGAGACCCAACAGAAGGCGCTTTATTAGTATCTGCTATTAAAGCAGGTATAGTATTTAAAGATCTGAAAGAAAATTATCCGCGAGTCGCGGAAATCCCATTTGATTCTACCAGAAAATGTATGACTACAATCCATAAAACCCCTGAAAATAAACTTGTAGCTTATGTTAAAGGAGCTCCAGAAATTATCTTAAACAAATCTACTAAAATATTGGGTGATGGATCACGAACCATAGATGAAAATGATCTTAAACTTACTTTTAACCAAATGAAAATCATGGCAAATGATGCTCTACGTGTTTTAGCCATGAGTTATAAGGAACTACCTAACGATTATGATTTAAAAAATCTTGAAGTAAATGACATAGAAAATGATTTAACATTTGTTGGAATGCAAGGCATGATTGATCCACCTAGAGAAGAAGTACCTCTAGCTATTCAGACTGCTCAAAATGCTGGAATAAGATCCATTATGGTAACTGGAGATCATAGAGTTACAGCAGTAGCAATTGCTAGACAAATAGGAATAATAAAAGAAGAAACCACAAATAATGTAATTGAAGGTTTTGAATTAGAATCACTAACTGATGAACAAATTGACGAAATAATTGAAGAAGTAAGGGTCTGTGCTAGAGTAAGCCCAGCACACAAAATGAGAATTGCACAAAGCTTGAAGCGTTTAGGTCACATTGTAGCGATGACTGGAGATGGTGTAAATGATGCTCCTGCCCTTAAAGCATCGGATATTGGAGTAGCAATGGGTATCAAAGGAACCGACGTAACAAAAGAAGCCTCCGACATGATACTGGAAGACGATAATTTTGCTACAATAGTTAACGCAGTAAGAGGAGGCAGAGAAATTTATGATAATGTAACAAAATATATTCGTCTTATGTTAGCAGCCAATTTTGATGAATTTATAGAGATTACAGCAACAGCAGCTCTAGGATTACCAGTCCCGTTTTTACCAATTCATATCCTTTGGGTAAATTTAATTACTGACGGTTTACCTGCAGTAGCTTTGAGTATAGATCCTGCTGATCCCGATATAATGAAATATCCTCCAAGAGATCCCAAAGAAGACATCCTTAAAAGATTCTGGAAATTCATCCTTTTTGCTGCAGTAATAGATTTCATAAGTGATTTTATACCATATTTATATGCTTTCTTTACAACACTTGAAACAACAGCCGATTACGAATTAGCTGCAACAACTGCAAGAACAGTAGCTTTCACAAGCATTGTCTTATTTGAATTCTTATTAGCATATCAATGCAGAAGTGAAACTAAACATGTTTTCGAATTAGGTTTAAAGGGTATAATAGCTAATAAAATGCTATTTATTTCAGTATTATTAGGAGTCAGTTTACAGATGATGATACTCTACATTCCTGCTTTATCAGAAATATTCCATGTAGTGCCTTTGTCTCCCTTCCTTCTAGGAATATGTGTTATAGGCAGCTTCACAGCTTTCTTAATTATACCTGAAAAATTGATACCTCAAAGAAAATACGTTGAACATAAAAAAAATTAAACACTAAATTATTTATCTTTATTTGTATAAAATCCATCAAATTATATTAATTTTTATAGAAAATTTATTGTTGATTACTTTATAATTAATAGGAAAAATTAAGTACTAGAAAACAGTCGCAATGAGGAAGGATTAAATCTAAGGGGATTATGATGACAAATGAAGTTTATTCACAAATCATTGAAGTTCAAGGACATCTAATTGATTCACTGATTCTAACAAAAATGTTAGATGTAATTATGGATCAACAAGGTGATTTTGAAATTCTTGAATTTCTAATAGGTAAAAGAAAAGATGAATATAGCTTTGCTCGAATTAATGTAATTGGTCATAATCCTGGACACCTAGATACTCTTTTAAGGGATCTTTTTAGGTTGGGAGCAACTGTACCGGAGACTCCTGAAATAGAATTTATTCCTGCTCCTAAGGATATGGTTCTTCCAGAAAATTTCTATTCAACAACACATCACCCCACTTCAATCTATTTTGCAAAAGAATGGATTGAAGTTCAAGACATGATGATGGATAAACAAATTGTAATAGATCCAGTCATGAAAACAGCTATATGTAAACCGATAGCTGAAATAAAGAAAGGGGATTTAATAATTGTTAAAGATAAAGGTATTAAAATAAAACCACCTGAAAGACCAAGAGGTAGTTTAGGGGTTTTTGAATTTATGTCAAGTGATATTTCTTCTGAAAAACCCTCACTGTCAATTATTCAAGGAATTGCTGATGACCTTTATAAAACAGCAAAAAATGGTGGTAAGATTATCGTTGTTGCAGGTCCAGCTGTAATACACACGAGGGCTGCTTCATATCTAGCAAGAATTATTGAATTAGGCTATGTTAATGGTCTTCTCTCTGGAAATGCA
Organism: Candidatus Bathyarchaeota archaeon; assembly: GCA_016930055.1. Taxonomy (GTDB): domain Archaea; phylum Thermoproteota; class Bathyarchaeia; order TCS64; family TCS64; genus UBA8941. The sequence goes on from JAFGHP010000018.1 coordinate 28,820, forward strand.
CTCGCGGTACATGATATTGAATATGCACTTTATGGTACTAGTCTAGGTGTATACTTGGATCAGAGAATGAAATCAAGAGAACCGAGAAACCATATAGCAGCCATCAATGAAGTAATTAAAGCAGGTTCAATTAAATCATTAATTAAAAACAAGAAACTGAATCAAGGGATACTTTATCAATTGATTACTAATAATATTCCGTATTCACTTGCAGGTTCAATAAGAGATGATGGCCCACTACCTGAAGTGATTAAAGACATGACAGAAGCTCAAAGACAATACAAAAAAATTTTAAAAAACGCTGAGTTTGTTATGATGTTTGCTACAACATTACATAGTATAGCTGTAGGGAATATGTTACCGTCTACAACTAAAGTCGTATGTGTTGATATTAATCCTGCAGTAGTAACAAAATTAAGTGATAGAGGCACAAGTCAAGCAATAGGTATAGTAACAGACATAGGAACCTTTTTACCCCTTTTAGTGGAAGAACTAGAGAAAAAAGGGAAACCATCTATTAATTGAATTCATTATTTTTTAAAATATACATTTAATTAGTATATATTATATTTATATTACAAATGTTTCTTTTTTATTGTTTTTTTTAGTTATTTAATGAAAATACCATAGTTTGAGTGAATAAGTTTATAAATTGAACCTTTGTTCAATGAAGAGACTTCGATGCTAAAAATTCCAAAATGTATGAGTACTCAACACCCAGATAATGTAAATACGCCTTTTTTTTCTGAAAATTCAGAACTTGGAGGAGAAGACGAAATTCAAGAAGCTTACTATGCTTTCTCTCATCTTGGATGTGATGAACAGATGTGGGATTGTGAAGGAAAAGAAGTTGATAATTACGTTGTCAAGAAACTTCTAACTAGACACGAACACTTTTTTGATAGGAACAAGCTTGGAAAAGATCTCTTTTTGACACCACGAGTACCGAACCCCAATATTGAAAAAGCTGAAGCAAAAATTTTACTTGAAACGCTTGAAAGTATTCCTCGTTCATTCGACGCCACAAAATCATTTTATGGTGATGACATCCCACCAATAATTGAAATAATTTTACCAATGACACAATCTGCTAAATGCATTGATAGGATTTATAGATATTATTCAGATTTTATAGTTGGAAAACAGAATCATGAAGTAAGACCCCACGATATTAAAATTGCTGATTGGATAGGAGAATTTAAACCAGAGACAATTAATGTAATTCCTCTTTTTGAGGATCTAGAAAATATGCTGAACTCTCAAGATATTGTTTGGAATTATCTTCAAGATAAAGATGTTGAGTACCAGCGTGTATTTCTAGCTAGATCAGATCCAGCAATGAATTATGGTATTATTAGTGCAGTACTTTTAAATAAAATGGCACTTCAACGATTGAATATTTTATCTGAGAAAATAGGTGTAACAATCTATCCAATAGTAGGAGTAGGATCAGCCCCTTTCAGAGGAAATCTCAGACCTGAAAACGTTAAAAATGTTTTAGAAGAATACCCCAATACACATACTTTCACTATACAATCTGCCTTTAAATATGATAACCCTCCAAACCAAGTTCAACAAGCAATTAAAGAAATCGAAGAAAAACAGACAAAACCTCCTCAACAAATCGAAGAAATAAAATATTTAAAAATAATTGAAAAGTATTCAAAAGAGTATCAAAACCAAATTCTGGAGTTAGCACCCATTATAAATATATTAGCTAAATATATACCAAGTAGAAGAAAAAGGAAATTACATATTGGATTATTTGGTTATTCACGTAATTTAAATGGTAATAATCTTCCTAGAGCAATAACTTTTACATCAGCATTATATTCTATTGGACTACCTCCGGAATTACTTGGTTTAAATGTTCTTGATGAAAAAGACTTACAAGATATTAGACAAGTGTACATAAATTTTGATAAAGACATTCAAGACTCTATACTATATTATAATCCTGAAACACCATACACACCAAAACAACTCGTACAAACAATTAGTAAACTTAATAAAAAATATGAAATCGATTATCATCATAAAAAACAAACTGATCTAATTTTAGATGCTTTAAAACATGAAAAAAACGGAAATCTTATTGAACCCATACTAGAAGCTGCAAATATCAGAAAATTTCTTGGGTAATAAAAATTACGTATAAAATTAATAAAATTAATCTTTGTTATTACATTCAAAATATGAAACTAAAATTTCTGCTAATGCTTCATCTAAATTTATGTATCCTTTTCCATATCTATTAATAATTTCAATCACTTTATCATCTTTTTTGCACTTATCCTTAACTAAAAGTTCTTTTAATTCATCACTAGTAAAAATTTGATTATAACATACTGTGTTTTGGTTAATTGTTTCTATACTATCCATTTTTCTTCACCTTTAATCCTAAACCCACATATGTTGTCCAATATATACTTTATCTATGTAGTATATAGAGAACTAAATAAATAAAAACTATAATAAAAACGTTTAAATAAAATTTATCAAATATCTATTTCAAGGTTTAATAGATATAATTTTTAATGCTAAAATATTAGTTCATTGCATCTATAATTATATGAGGATTATTATTGCTCCAGCAATTATTGCTAATTCACAACAAGAATTGAGTAAAATGCTTTCTTCAATTAAAAGTCATGCTTCACGAGTTATGCTTGATATTATGGATGGTATTTTTGTGCCAACTAAATCTTTAGATTTTCCATTCATGTTACCTGAAGGATTCGAGTATGAAGCTCATTTAATGGTGCAAGAACCACTAAATTACCTAAGAAATTTAAATCAAAAAATCAGTATTGTTAGCCTTCATTACGAGTCTTCTGGAGACTTAAAAAGTAATATTCAAAAATTTACTGATGCTGGTTTTAGGGTATTAATCGCCATCAACCCTCCCACACCTGTAAATTCAATATTAGAATATTTAGATTATATAGATGGTATAACCGTTATGACTGTTAATCCAGGTTATTATGGATCACCTTTTCTCCCAGAAACTCTAGATAAAATAAGGGAAATTAGAAAAAATAATTCAAAAATTGAAATCGAAGTTGATGGCGGTATGAATCCTATAAATGCTAAAGCTTCAAAAGAAGCTGGTGCTACAATAATAGCTTCTGGTTCATATATTATGAAAAGTATAGATAAAAAAGCATCAATTAATGAATTATATAAAGCAGTAAATTGAAGAAATAATGTTTTTTTCTAAATTTTGGGATATTTTATTGAAAAAGTTTAAATTTATCTATTGTAAAATACGTGGAGAGACGATAAAGAGTTATTGAGAAATAAGAGGTAGGCATCTTGTCGGGTGCTAAAGAATGTTATCCGCGTTGTAGAGATTTTAACTGCACTAAGAGGGCTATGAGTTTTAGAGGTAAGACCACTTGGTGCACCTGGGCTGAAGAAGAATGCAATCCTAAAGGATGCATTTATGCAACATGCTATAAAAGACAGCTTTTGGAGAATGGGATTTGTGGTTTAACTATTAAAAGAAAAACACAAGAATCAATTAGTCCAGAAGATTTTATGAAAGATGAAATTAGAGCTAAAGGAAAACTTGCACGTAAGTTAGGTGACCGCTCCATTTTTTAAATAAAAAAATTATTGGTATTATAAATGAAGCATGACCTTAAAAGTGAACTAGAAAGCATTTTACCTAGAGAATATTTTTCTTATATACCTAGATCTTTTGATATTATTGGATCGAAAGGTCGATCAGTTGCTATCATTGAAATACCTGAACAACTTAAAGTCTATGAACATGAAATAGCTAAAGCTATAATTAGGGTTCATAAAAATGTGGTCAGTGTTTTATCTAAAGATACTGAACGTTTTGGTGAATACAGAATACGAGATATGAGACTACTTTATGGAGATCCCAATACGGAAGTACTACATAAAGAATCAGGGTGTATTTTTAAAATTGACCCGAAAAAAGCTTATTTTTCACCTAGAGAATCAACTGAACGTGAAAGGTTTCGATCTACTCCTCTTGGGGATGAAGAAGTATTAGTTATGTTCAGTGGAATAGGCCCTTTAGCAATTTGTATGGCTAAAAATAATCCTAATATAAAAGTTACAGCAATTGAACTTAATCCAGATGCATATTATTATTGCCAAGAAAATATTCGTCTTAACAAATTAAATGGAAAAATCGAAGCTATTCTTGGTGATGTTAGAGAGGTCTGTCCAAAATTAAATAAGAAATTTGATAGAATTTTAATGCCATTACCGAAAGGAGCATACAAGTTTTTGGATGTAGCTTTAGATGTATTAAAATTTTCAGGGATCCTTCATTTTTATCATTGGGCACCAAAGGAAAATCTGTGGGAAGAAGCTGAAAATATATTAACTGAAATAGCCGATGAGTTTCATAGAAAAGTAGAGATACTTAATCGAATAAAAATATCAGCTTATAGTCCAAGTTTATGGAAAATTAGAATCGATGCTAGAATAAATTAAAATTTAATTATCTTCGGTTTTTTCATCATCTTCTTCGTCTTCATCTAGGTCTAAAGGATTCTCTAAGGGTATTGGTGGGGGTGTCGTTGCCATTGTATATCCTATCCATAATACAATGATTAGAAGAAGATAAGCAGCTCCAATTACAGGTAATTTATAGGCCCATTCACTATAGGGGATTAACCATTCAAAAGTTGTTCCTAAATATGGTGCAAAAGACCAAAAAAAGTATCCAATCATTATAATACCTGTAGTAATCATTATTAAATAACCAAGAGTTTTATCATTCAACTTTTATTACCTCTTTGTATTAGGTTCATAACTATATTATTATCTTTTTCTCTTTTTTTATTCTTCTTTTAAGGTTATTATTATTTTTTCTATTGTTTTTATTAGTTTATTTTATTTTAATCCTATGCGAATAAATAGAACCTTTTTTAAATTAGTTAAGGAATAAATATGAGATTAATTGCTGGTGTTTCTAGCTTGAATAACGTATTTATTGATGAATTGAGTCAAGTTTCTCTTGAAGAACGACTTTTAGAAATTACGGAACGCAAAGGATTAGGTCACCCCGATACTATGTGTGATTATATAATGAATCAGATTAGCATAGATCTGAGTAAGGAATATTTGAAGAAGTTTGGAAACATCTATCATCACAACCTCGATAAAGGACTTCTAGCTGCTGGTGAAACGAAAACATCTTTTAACGGAGGTAAAGTAATTAAACCAATTCGTATTATCTACGGTGATCGTGCAACTTTTAAAATAAATAATGAGATTATTGATGTTAACCAAATTGCTGAAGAAAGTACGAAAGCGTGGCTAAGAAAAAACATACGTTTTATCGATCCAGAACTTCATGTAATATATCAAAGTGAAATAAAACCAGGATCATCTGCCTTACAAGACATTTTTAGTAGAGTAAAAGAAGGAAAATATTTAGGATCTAATGATACATCTGCAGCAGTAGGTTTTGCACCACACACTGAACAAGAGAAGCTGATATTAAGTTTAGAAAAATATCTAAATTCAAAAGAATTTAAAAAAGAACACCCTGAATCAGGTGAAGATATAAAATTAATGGCTTTAAGAAAAAAAAGAGATGTAGAATTAACAGTAGCAATGGCTTTCGTTGACAGATATATAAAAAGTGAGGACGACTATTTTAAGAAAAAAACAGAGATACTTGAAGAAATAAACTCATTTATAGATGAAAAAGGACGATTCAACAAAGTTAATGTTTCTTTAAATGCACTCGACAGTCATGGTCGTGGTCTCGATGGTTTGTATTTAACGGTTTTAGGCTCTTCAGTTGAAGCAGGAGATTCAGGACAAGTAGGTAGAGGTAACAATGTTAGGGGAGTTATAGCCCTATGTAGACCAATGTCTAGTGAAGCAGCAGCTGGTAAAAATCCTGTGAGTCATGTTGGCAAGATCTATAATATGCTATGTTATTATATTGCTGACAGAATAGTCGATGAAGTAAGTGGAGTAAAAGAGACTTATGTCTGGCTTTTAAGCCAGATTGGTAGACCAATTAATGAACCAAGTGTTGTATCCGCACAGATTATACCAGAAAAAGGTGTAAAAATTAGTACTCTTTCAACTCAAATTAATGAGATTATTGCAGATGAATTTGAGCATCTTTCCGAGTTCTGTAATAACTTAGCTAAAGGAATAATAGGTTTAAGATAATTTCATGTTTATTTATGTTTAATATTTTTTAAATATTTTTCAATACTTAAACCTTTTCTTTTAGCTAATTTCTTAATTCCGTTCGCTAAACCAGAGGAATATTGTGCTGCTTTTTTGGGGCGTGCAGCAATTTTTTTCTCTATCCCTATTTCTTCAGCTATTTTACGTAAGATGATTTTTCTTTGGTTAAAATCTGTCTTTGACATTAAATAATGTAAAGGTATTGTTCTAGTGTATTCAATTAAAGATTGATCGGTATAGGGGCATCTAAGTTCTAGTCCATTATCTGCAACAATTTTCCAATCTCTTTCGAAGTTATTTTTATAAGAATTTTTAATATCTTCATTCAATATTTTTATTGAATTTTTTTCAGATTCTATGTACTCTTTAGAATATTTAGCATATCCTGCAAAGATTTCATCACTACCATTACCAGATACTATTATCTTATTACCTCTTATGTTGGCTTCAGCTGATGCAAAAAAAAGGGGAGCAGCAATACTCACTTGAAGAAAATCTTCGTTCTCAATACTATTAATTATTTTAGGAAGACTTTCTTCTAAATCATCTAAGGAAATGCTTTTCATTTTTAATGGTAAATTTAGAGCTTCTGCTGATTCTTCTGCTACATTAAAATCTGATGATCCTTCCATACCCATGCAAAATAAATTTGGTTTTACTCCTAAGTCATCATATAATTTAGCTAAAAAAGTGCTATCTATGCCTCCAGAAAATGCTATTGCAGGTTGAAACATATTTTTACTTCTTTTATTCACTGCTTTTTGGAGTAAGAGTTTCACTTGGTTTTTTACATCATTATAATTCCTGTTTAAGGGAGTTAGGTCTCTAATACTTTTAATCATTGTTTCTTTTATTCCATATTTATCTAATTGAAATATTGTTCCTGGTTGGCATATTTTTGGTTCTAATCCAATTTTTTGTAACATTTTTTTATTTGTTGCTGCCCCAATGAATTCATTATTTTCAGCAACATATAGAGGAATGTTCCCTACGAAATCAGTGCAACAAGTTAGACAATTTTTTTCTGCTACAATTAATGAATATGATCCATCAACATCTTTAATAGTTTTTTTTAATCCATCATGTATTTTAGTATTTAATATACTAGATAACTCATTTATTTCTGAAAGGTTAGTGTCCCATAATCTACCAATAATGATAAAAGAATAATTATGTTGTTGAACAGGTTGAGGGTTATCGAAAGGAACAATTTTCACTAATTTATAAGCCAAACCTATGCTTGAATTCAAGTTTTGAAAACTCTGTAAGTTAAGATAATCTTCAGAATAATAAGGTGAAGCTAAACCATATCTATCCGCTTTAGCTGGTGATGAATTATGAAGAACATTAAGTAAATAGGGTGTTACATCATCTCCCTTTTTACTTAGTAATCCAGCGAATAGACTCATAGTGTATCTTAGTTAGTACAAGCGTTTGAATCTAACTCTATTTGTGTTTAGCTGCTTCTATTATATTATTTATTAGTTCTATCTTAAGCATTGCACCGTGTAATAATTTACCTTTCCGAGGATCATCTTTTAGTAGAGATTCCTTAATAGGATAAGGGGCATCGAATTTTGTTAAATTTTTTAATGATAAACAACATTTCCAATTGTTATCTCTACTATATTTTTCATCTTCCGGTGTCATCTCCCATAAATATTCTACTTTTTGGATAAAGCCATAACCAATAAAAGAATCGCCCACTTCTGTTTTTTTAACTAAAAGTATTGGTGTTCCTTTTTCAAAGGCTCTTACTACTCCTGAATAATATTTGTTTATTTTGAATACTTGCTCTAACCAATAATCATGAGTTATTCTTAGTATATACCCATTTTTATTACCATTATGCATAATATATATAATGTTATGTGATAATAAAAGTTTTATTGTTTTTCATCAAGTTTTTTTTCTTCGACAAAGTCTTTTAGGCTTCGTTGTTCTGTTTCAATTTTGCTAAGCTGCTTCCATTCTTCTTCATCTACTAGACCACCTACTTCTTCTTTGATGTTTTTAGCTACTCGTGGACCTATTAAAGGAATTGAAACTAATTTTTCGAGAGGGGCACGTTTTAATTCAGATATCCCCGTGAATCCATTGTTATAAAGAACCTTTGCACGTACTCTTCCTATTCCTTTTAATCTTACTAAGGGTAGTAGTTTCTTGGTTACTCCATGTCGGATTCTATCTTGCAGTTCTCTTAAATGACGTCGGTGTTCTGATGCTCCTATTATTTGAGATATCTCATATGCTGAATATAGAAGCCATTCAGATTTTTGAACTGCTGCAAATCTATCACCTGGCTGAACTCCATATTGTTCTAGAATGTCGTTTTCTGTTTTTTCGTTTATCCAACCTTCTAGAACCATTGCTGTTTTGACTTCACCTAAAAATTCGTCTCTGTCAATATAGTCTTCTTCTTCCATTCTATCAAAAGCTAGTTCTGTTTGATGATCCTCTAAATAATTTTCAATAACCTCCATGTCTTGGCGACGGGGACGGAGGATAGGTTTCATGTCTGGAGTTTGACTGATTAATTGTAACCATGTAAAATCAGTAATATCAAAAATGTGGGTACGTAACCCATCTCTTAATATAACAGCTGTAATTGGGTCAATATAGAGTTCACTTACTCTTCTTCCAAAGTCAGTTGCATAAAGGTAGTCTCCCTTTTCTTCAAGCATCCCTTCTTTTAATAAGTATCTTATGACTCCTGTCACAATCATTTTTATGCTGGACGATGGGTAATTGAATCCATAAAAAGTGCTGCTAAAGAAGTCTAATAATCCATTTTCGGTGTGTGCATAATCAGAAGCTATGGCTGCAAGTGTGTGTGCTCTAAGAGCAGATTCTTGTGCAAGTCTGCTGTAGAGACGTTCTGGTTCTGCTAAAACATAATTCTCTATTAATTGATCTTGTTCGTCACTATTTTGTGCTATCAGAACTGCTTCTCCATAGGGATCGTATTGAGGTCTCCCTGCACGTCCACTCATTTGCTTATACTCTAAAACAGTTATTGGATACATACCGTAACCAGCAACAAAGCGTTTATAGTTACCGATAATTACGGTGCGTGCTGGTAGATTTACTCCAGCTGCTAGAGTAGGAGTGGCTGTAAGAATTTTAATAATTCCTTTTTTGAAGGCATTTTCAATGATTCTCCTATGCTCCGTGTTAAGCCCTGCGTGGTGATATGATGCCCCCTTAGAGACTGCATGGCTTAATGAATCTGTTAAACTAGTTTTTTCACCATGAACTTCAATATCTGAAGCTAAACTGTCTAGTTCAGTTTGAGTTTTGCGATTTAAACTTCCTGCTAAAGCAGCTGCAGCATCTCTAGCCATACTTTCTGCTCTTCGACGTGATTCTACAAATATTAGTACTTGACCGTTTTCCAGTACGCTGTTTAATGCAATGTTTAGTGGAACAGAATTGTTTAATGGTTTTAGCTGCTTGATTTTTCCATCTTTGAAAATTATATTATTACTTAATGCGACCCCTTCATTTAATGGGATTGGTCTCCAGTTTGTTGTTACAACTCTAGCTTTCAACCACTCTGCAATTTCATCAGCGTTTTTAATCGTTGCACTTAATGCTAATATTTGGATATTTGGATTAAGTTGTAAAAGTCTCGCAATAGCTATCTCGAGAGTTGGTCCCCTTTCATCGCCTATAAGATGAATTTCATCGGCAATAACTAAACTTACATTACTCATCCAGGGGCTACGATGTCTTAATAGACTATCACATTTTTCGTTTGTAGTAATAACCACATCATAAGACTCAAGCCATGTACTTTTACTATCTAAATCACCAGTACTTAATCCAACTCTAATTTTTCCCCCAGTCGGTTTCTGAAGTTCAGAATACTGCTGAAAGCCTTCATATTTCTCCCAAGCGAGGGCTCTTAAGGGACTAAGATAAAGAACTTTACCATTTTTTTCTAGAACATGTTTAAGGGCACATAGTTCAGCAATTAATGTCTTTCCACTAGCAGTTGGACTTGCTAAGACCAGGTTATTTCCTTCTAAAACTCCTGCATTTAGGGCATCAACTTGAGGTGGATAGAGCTCATTTATTCCATTAAGAAGTATGATGTTTTTTACTTTTTCAGAAATATTGAGCTCAACGATTTTCATATTAGAAATTAAATGATGTGTGCTAGATATAAGTGGTTACCTAAAAGTGTAAAATATTAATGAATATTATAGTTTTTCTAACAAGTTTTCATTAACCAACTGTAAAAGAAGTTTTTTTGCGTTTTTTACTTTGTTTTCAACTTCAATTTTAGTTTTACCTCTTGAGGAGATCCATATTCTAATACCTGATTCTCCATAGGGTTTTACAAGAGATTTAACCCATGTTTCAGGAATTTTTTTCATTACTTCATCTATAATAGGGGATAAGGTAGATTCATCTCTTAAAGGCAGAGATATTGTGTCTTCGAAAAAATGTCCATCTACATCATTTACTAACCCTTGTATAACCTGATTATCAAATATCCACATTAGCTCCGATGGCACACCTGGTAAACATATTATTGTTATTTTGTCTTTAATTAATAAAACACCAGGGGCACCTCCAACTTTATTGTCTAAAGGTTTAGAGGCTGATGGTAGGTAAGCCATTTTCTCCCTTGCTGGGGTAATTAAAGGCGAATCAATTATTCCTCTTTTATGAATCTCAGCGTATTGACGTGTTACTATCTCTAATGCTTCTTGGTTTAACTCTAGAGTAACATTCAGAGCTTGTGCTATTCCTTTTAAAGTCATGTCATCGTGGGTTGGTCCTAATCCCCCAGAAGTAAATATTAGGTTGCATCCATCTTCAATCAGTTTTTTTAGGGCTTGACCGATTTCAAGTAAATCGTCTCTTACGATTATTCTTTCTTTAACAAAGAAACCTAATGGTTTTAACCTATTGGTAAGCCATTGGCTATTAGATTCTAATACAATACCATCAAGAATCTCGTTACCAATTATTAGAAAACCTATTGTCTTTGCCAAATTTATACAGAACTTAAGTAGTATATTGATTAGTAAATCTTTGCTTACAAATAGAAGAATGTTTTCTTAATTTTCTATGATTATACTGAACTCGATTTTATTAAAATTTAAATGAACAAGTAAACTTTGTCTTTTAAATACTTTCTCAGGCATAGGTAATATTTTATAGTTGGAAAGGGGTTTTTGAGATGGTTTTGGGTGAGTCTGTTTGGGCTGCACCGTGATAGTTGACGGATTCTACGGAGATACAGGGAAGGGAAAAATAGTCTCTTACCTTTCAGTAAAAGATGATATTGCTGTTTGTGCAAGGGCTGGTGTTGGTCCTAATGCTGGACATACAGTGGTTCATGAAGGAAAAACTTACAAATTAAGAATGATCCCTTGTGGGTTTGTTAATCCTAACGCACATATGATGATTGGGGTAGGAGTATTAGTTAATCCTGAAATTGTGTTAAAAGAGATCAGAGAGACAGGGATTGAGAAACGGTTTGGTTTAGATCCTCAATGTGCAATTATTGAACAAAAACACATTGTGTTGGATCAAACCGACGAAAATTTGAAAGATGTTGTTAAGACAACAGGCACAGGTACAGGTCCATGTAATGCTGATCGTGTAATGCGAATAGCAAAGATGGCTAGAGATATTCCTGAATTAAAAGAATACATTATTGATGTTCCATTAATAATCAATAAAGCATTAGATGAAGGAAAGAATGTTTTAATCGAAGGAACTCAAGGAACCTACATTAGTTTGTATTTTGGTCAGTATCCATATGTTACAAGTAAAGATGTATGCGCATCAGCAGCATGTAGTGATGTAGGTGTTGGCCCCACTAGAGTTACGGATGTAGTGTTAGTTCTGAAGAGTTATGTGACACGCGTTGGTGGCGGAGTACTTGAAGGAGAAATAAGCTCAGAAGAAGCAAAGAGGAGAAATTGGGATGAATATGGTACGGTTACAGGGAGACAAAGAAGGGCAGCGGAGTTTAATTATAATTTAGCAAAGCGTGCAGCTATGATTAATGGAGCAACTCAGATTGCATTAACGAAACTTGACATACTTTATCCTAGTTGTAAGGGTGAACAAAATTACAATAATCTAGAATCTGAAGCAAAAGCATTCATAAAAAAGATTGAAGAAAAAGTAGGTATTCCTGTTATGCTGATTGGTACAGGACCAAGCGTTGAAGACATAATTGATAGACGATAGGAAGATCATTGCTTATCACTGGTAGGTGGTGATAAGCATTTTTTTTAAATTCCAAACCATCCTCTTTTTTGTTCTGTACCAAATTCTTTTCCAAGTTCTTCTAAAAGCTCTTTCTGCCTTCTACTTAATTTTTGAGGGACTTTAACACTAATATGTACTAGTTGGTCGCCTTTTCCAAAACGTGACGGCATTCCTAATCCCCTCATTCTTAAGATTGCGCCATTTTGTGTACCTGAAGGGATTTTTAATTTTGATTCACCACCAATTATTGGTACAGTTATCTCTACTCCTAAAGCTGCTTGGGGAAAATTTATTTCAGCTTCATAAATTATGTCTTGTCCTCTTCTAATAAGTTGTGGATGAGGTTTTATTCTAACTCCAACATAGAGATTTCCTGCAGGTCCACCATATAATCCAACATCACCTTGACCTCGCAGTGTTAGGTATTCATCTTCATCTATTCCAGGGGGGATCTTAATTTTGATAGTTTTTCGTTGTTGTTCAACTCCATCTCCTCTACATTTACTACAAGGTTTCTCAGGAATTCTGCCCCTTCCTTGACATTTATCACAGGTAGTTACTGTAATCATTCGACCAAATGGTGAAGATACACTGCGTTGCATTTGACCTGATCCACCGCATTTTGTACAAGAAATTACGTTGCTACCTGGTTCAGCGCCTGAACCTCCACATCTACTACATTGTTCTAGTCTATTTATAGTGAGTTCAATTTCAGTTCCAGATGCTGCTTGTTCTAAAGTAATCTCTACAGCAGTCTGAAGGTCTCTTCCCGGTTGAGGCCCAGTACGAACCCTTTGAAAGCCGAAGCCCCCAAAGCCTCCACCAAAAAATCTGTTGAAGATGTCTTCAATGTTTATACCAAAATCACTGAAGTCTGCTCCTCTAAAGATGTCTTCCTGGGAATAGGCACCGCTAATTCCTGCGTGACCATACATGTCGTATTTTTCTTTTTTAGCTGGGTCACTTAACACTGCATATGCTTCACTTAGTTCTTTAAATTTTTCTTCTGCACCAGGTTCTTTATTTCTATCTGGGTGATATTGAAAAGCTAGTTTTCTGAAAGCTTTTTTAACGTCTTCAGCTGAAGCTCCTTTCTCTAATCCAAGGACTTCGTAATAATCTCTTTTACTAGCCATTCATTTCACCAATTACTAAATTCTCTGAATTTATTATGAAGTCTTCCAAGTGAATTAACTTAAAAAGATATTTATAAATTATTAATTGAAGCTTTTTTATTGAGGCTTATTTTCGTCATCAACAACTTTGAATTCAGCATCTACTGTTTTAGCACCTTGATCTTTCTGTGCATCTGGTTGAGGAGCACTAGCTTGTTCTTTTGCTTGTTGTTCTGCTGCGGTTTGTTTATAGATCTCTGCACCAGCTTCTTGTACAATTTTTGTCAGATCTTCCATTTTAGTTTTAATATCGCTAAGGTCATCGGTTTTTACAGAGTTTTTAAGGGCATCAAGGCTTACTTGAATTTTATTTTTTAATTCTTCGGGTAATTTATCACCTACTTCAGTAAGTGTTTTTTCTGTTGTATAGATTAATGAGTCTGCATTATTTTTTATTTCAGCTGTTTCTTTTGCTAATCTATCTGCTTCCGCATATTTTTCTGCTTCTGCCATCAACCGTTCTTTCTCTGCTTGCGTCATTTTTGTTGAAGCACTTATTGTGATTCCCATTTTCTTTCCTGTACCCAAGTCTTTTGCTGATACATTTAGTACTCCGTCTGTGTTTATGTCAAAATTTACTTCAATTTGAGGAACGCCTCTTGGAGCTGGGGGGATCCCTGTTAAATCAAATCGACCTAAACTTATGTTATCTTTTGCCATGGCTCTTTCTCCTTGTAAAACGTGAATAGTGACTGCTGTCTGCATATCTGCTGCGGTACTGAATACCTGCGTTTGTTTAGTTGGTATCGTAGCATTTTTCTCTATGATCTTAGTCATCACTCCACCAAGGGTTTCTACACCTAAACTTAGGGGTGTAACATCCAATAGTACAATATCACTAATTTCACCTGCAATGATTGCGCCCTGAATAGCTGCTCCCATAGCTACACATTCCATTGGATCTAATCCACGTTCAGGTTTTTTGCCTACTGTCTCTTCAACTATTTGTTGGACAAGGGGCATTTTAGTCATTCCGCCAAAGAGAATAATTTTGTCTATGTTCGCAGAAGTAATTTTTGCGTCTTCAATTGTTCTTAAAATAGGTGTTCTAATTTTTTCTACGATAGAACGAGCTATTTGTTCAAGTTTTGCTCTGGTTAAAGTGATGTGCATGTTTTTGGGTCCCGAAGAATCCATAGCAATGTAGGGTAAGTCAATATCAGTTGTGAAAACATTACTTAGCTCAATCTTTGCTTTTTCAGCAACGTCTTTTAACCTAGCCATCGCTTTAAGGTCTTTAGTTAAATCTATGCCATCAGTTCTTTTGAATTCATTAACAAGCCAATCCATTATTGCCTTATCTACATCTGCTCCACCGGTTTGAGTGTCACCACTAGTGGATAGTACTTCAAATACTCCTCCACCAAAATCCATTACAGTTGTATCATTTGTGCCCCCACCAAAGCTGAACACAAGAATCTTCATTTCTTTATCTGCTTTATCTAAGCCATATGCGAGAGCAGCGGCTGTAGGCTCGTTTATTATACGTGTAACTTTTAAACCAGCTATTTCACCTGCATCTATTGTAGCTTGCCTTTGATTATCGTTAAAGTGTGCAGGTACAGTAATTACTGCTTTAATGACTTTCTCTCCCAGAAATGTCTCAGAATCTCTAAGAATTTTCTGAAGAATGAAAGCACTAATCTGCTGTGGTGTATAAGTCTTCCCGTGTAAGGTGATTACTTTACTGGTTCCCATCAGTCTCTTTGCTTCTCTTACTGTACCTTCTGGATTAGTGATGGCTTGCCTTCTTGCTGGTTCACCAACAAGTAATTGCCCATCAGTAGTAAAAGCTACAACACTTGGAAACATTTTACCTGCTACAGTTGGCCCTTCAGCACTGGGTATAACCACTGGTTTGCCGCCCATAACAACTGCTGCTGCACTATTAGTTGTACCTAAATCTATTCCAATGATCTTCTCCCTTTTCTCAGACATGATCTAATTCTCCTTTTTACTCAGAGCCCGGGCCACCTTGACCATGCTGGCGCGGAGCACCTTATCTTTGTATGTGTAACCCTTCCTTATCTCCTCTACTATTTTACCAGAATCATAATCATCTGTTTCTACTTCTAAAACAGCCTCATGGTAATATGGATCAAACTTTTCACCGACTGCTTTGATTGGTTTTATTCCTTCTTGTTCTAAGAACTTCATCAGTTTATTGTAAACCATTGACACTGCTTGGTGATGTTTTTCTTCGTTTCTTAGATTTGTAACAGCTATTAATAATTCGTCAGCGATTGGTAAAAGTTGACTCAAAAATCGTGTATGAGCTCGTTCTATAGCTTCGTCTGATCGTTTTTGGCTTTGTTTTTGTATGTTTTCGAGGTCTGCTTTAACGTATTTTAATTGAGTAAGGTAAGTGTCTGCTAGTTTTTGTGTCTCTGAAAGTCTTTTCTCGAGTAGAGCTATTGTTTCTTCTGTTTTTAGTTTCTTCTTTTTAGGATTATCTGGCTCTGAGTTCATTTCGTTAAATGTGAAAAATGACTTCTATTTATTTGTTATTGAGAAATATTAGCGATTTTTGGATTAACCAATTTAATAAAATCCTTGGTCAAAATTTCTAACCCATAAAGATGATGCCCAGAACCAAAATTAACTTTATTAAAATTAACAATCTTTGCATCCATAATTACAGGGATATGCATTAATAATGGGCATACTGCCCCCGGTTTTACACCAGCATATTCTTCTACGTCAGAGTATTTTACTATATGAAGTTTTTCTCCAATAACTAATTCTATTTTTTTAAAATCTACTTTATCTTCTCCATATAGAAATAATGCATAGCTATGACCATAATCACTTTTAACTATGATTGTTTTACAGATCTCATGTAAATTAATGTCTCCTTTAGAATATTTTACTACATCTTTAACAGTATAAGCTCTATCAAGTAATTCTATTAACCGATAAGGAATCGAATTCTCGACAAGTAATTTTTCAACAGTTAACAAAATTGGTTAAAGCCGCTTTTTTAGATATGATACTACTTTATCGACTTGTTCAATTGATGTACCAATATATGTATGGGGGTTTAACCAAACTTCAAGTTCATCTTTCGTTATTAATTTCATAGCGTCGTCATCTTGTTCAATAATGTCTTTTAGATGACGTTTTTCATTCCAACTTTTTAATGCTAGTCGTCTCATAAGTTCGTGAGCTTTTTGTCTACCTATTCCTTTATTTGTTAATTCTAGCATTATTCTTTCTGTTAGTATTAAACCATAAGTCATATGAAGATTTTTTTCTATGTTATCATAATCGAAAGATAAACCTTGACTAATTTTAGTTAATTGCTTAAGAATATAGTCTGTTAGAATAAAGTCTTCAGGGATGTTGATACGTTCCATACTGCTATTGCTAATATCACGTTCATGCTCTAATGCTATAGTATCGAGGCTCGCATTTACACTTCCTCTAATTATTCTAGCTAATCCACAGATGCGTTCAGTATTGCTGGGATTAAGTTTCTGAGGCATAGTTGAACTAGGACTCCGTATTAACTCAGAAATTTCAGCAATTTCTGTTCTCTGAAGGTTGCGGAATTCTAAACTAACTTTATCTAGTGTTCCAGCAATTAATGCTAATAAACATAGTAATTCTGCATGCCTATCTCTTTGAATTATTTGATTACTAATTAAAACAGGTTCTAATCCTAAGCGTTCCATAGTAATTCGCTGTATTTCAAAACCTTTCTCACCGAAACTTGCCATAGTGCCTATCGCACCATTCATTTTTCCTACTAAAACTCGTTTCTTAATCTCAGCTAATCTATCTAAGTGCCTACTTATTTCTGATGCCCATAATGCAAATTTCATGCCATATGTCATTGGTAAAGCATGCTGACCATGAGTTCTACCTATACAAACCGTAGTCCGGTGGGTCTCTGCTTTAATAATGAATTCATGTAATAATTCCTTAAGATCAGCTTCAATAAGGTTTAATGCTTTTTTCAGTTGTAATGCAAGAGCGGTGTCTTCGATATCATAACTAGTTGCTCCAAGATGGATATATCCACCAGCTTCTTTCTCACAGACTTCCTGTAAAGCATAGACCATAGCTAATAGATCATGTTTTGTTAATTTTTCTTCAATCTCTTTAACACGTTCAACTTTCACGAGTCTTATGTTAGCTTTTTTTTCTATTTCTTCAGCAATCTCTCTTGAGAAAGAACCAACTTCAGAATGGGCCCATGCTAATGCAACCTCAACATCAAGCCAGCTTTGTAGTTTCGATTCTTCAGTAAATATTGAATACATCTCTGGATAGCTATATCTAAATTCTATTGGATGAACAGGCATAGCAATCAATTTAAGCCGATTTTAAATATATAAATATGTCCAATCCAAAACAGGTAATATTGCTAAAATTATGCAAAAAAAAACGTCATTATTAATAAAGAATATTATCCTAAAGAGTTCAATCCTATTTTTAAAAATGTT
Organism: Candidatus Bathyarchaeota archaeon; assembly: GCA_016930055.1. GTDB lineage: Archaea > Thermoproteota > Bathyarchaeia > TCS64 > TCS64 > UBA8941. The sequence goes on from JAFGHP010000018.1 coordinate 46,878, forward strand.
GAAATAAACCTATTTTTAAAAGTCTAATTTTTATATCAGTTTGATTAGGCTTGATATTAAAGTTGGGGATAACCGTTGAGTGCTGAATTAAACATTATAGTATGTATTAAACAAGTTCCAGAAACTACTGAAGTAGAATTTGATGAAGAAACTGGTCGATTAAAACGTGAAGGGATTGCAGCAATCATCAATCCTTTTGATGAATATGCAATAGAGACAGGTCTTCAGATTAAAGAAAAGTATGGAGGAAAAGTCAAGGTTTTAACTATGGGTCCACCTGCAGCTGATCAAGCTCTTCGTGATTCTATTGCTATGGGAGCAGAGGAAGCATATTTAGCTACTGATCGGGTATTTGCTGGTGCAGATACATGGGCAACAAGTTATACCTTAGCAAAAATCATCAATAATATTGGAAAATTTGATCTAATTATTTGTGGGTTAAAAACAACTGATGGTGACACAGGTCAAACAGGCCCAGAGATGGCTGAAACATTAGGAGTTCCATGTATATGCTATGTTAGTGAAATATTATCTATCGAAAATGGAGTAATTAAAGTAAAACGTAGTCTTGATAATGGCGTTGAATTACTTGAAGCATCTTTACCAATATTAATAACAGTTGGAAAAGATATTGCACAACCAAGACTAGCTACTTTAAGAGGAAGAATTGCAGCAAGAAAAGCGGTTATTAATCAAATTACTAACAAAGAACTAGGCCTTGATATCAAAACAATTGGTTTAGACGGAAGCTTTACCCGTGTGATAAAAATTTTCACTCCACCATCAACAGCAGGAGGAGAGATTCTACAAGGTACTCCAGAGGAACTTGCAGAATCAATCTTCCAAAAATTAAAGGAAAAAAAGGTGATTTGATATGAGTGAAAAATCCGTTACAATTACTGATGCTTGCATTGGGTGTGGTGAATGCACTAAAGCATGTCCTTTTGGATCCATTACTGTGGTTGATGGTTTAGCTGTTGTTAGTGATGATTGTAGAGTTTGTGGAGTATGTGTTGACGCATGCCCTGTTGATGCAATTAAAATAAAAGAGTTTGAAATAAGTACCCTTTCTGATTTCAAAGGCGTATTAGTGTATGCTGAGCAACATGAAGGAAAAATCCATCCAGTTGTTTACGAATTATTAGGAAAAGGAAGAGAATTAGCAGACCAGCTTGGTGAAGAACTTTACACAGTTCTTATTGGGAATAACATTGGTAAACAAGGTGATCAACTAATTAGTAGAGGTGCTGATCGTGTCTATATCTATGAAGATTCTTCGCTATCTTCTTTCAGAGATGATCCATACACACAAATTCTAGCTGAATGCGTTCAAGAATGTAGACCAAGTATCCTATTGATTGGAGCAACAGGTTTAGGAAGAGCTTTAGGTCCACGAGTAGCAGCTAGACTGAAGACAGGTTTAACAGCTGATTGTACAGGACTAGAAATTGATCCAGAAACCAACCTACTATTACAAACACGTCCAGCTTATGGAGGAAACATTATGGCAACAATAATTACACCAAACAGTCGACCACAAATGGCTACAGTTCGATATAAAGTAATGAATGAAGCAAAAATTGATGAAAAAAGAAATGGAGTAATAATTAATCGCAGTATACCTAAGTCCTTACAAGATAGGGTTAAAGTTCTTGGATTTGAGCCTATTAAAGAAGAAATAAACATAACTGATGCTGATATCATTGTTGCGGGTGGTAAAGGCCTAAATGATGCTAATGGTTTCAAACTGCTTGAAGAACTAGCTAAAGAGATAGGTGCAGCAGTTGGTGCAAGCAGACCTACTGTTGATGAAGGGTGGATTACTTATAGACATCAGGTAGGATTAAGCGGGAAAACAGTTAGACCAAAACTATATATTGCATGTGGAATTAGTGGGGTAGTTCAGCATCTCGCAGGAATGAAGACTTCTGACATAATAATTTCTATAAATAAAGATAAAGAAGCACCAATATGCAGTGTATCAACAATAACAGCTATTGGAGACCTCTATGAAGTTATACCACGTTTAATAGAAAAAATAAAGACACACAAAAAAAACCAATAAATATTTTTACAAAAGATTAGTAAATTTTTTTATTCAAGCTTTCCATTTGACAGAGTATAACCTATTAAAAAGTTTAATTTAATACCTTCAAAAATTGGCTCAATATTAGCATATTCGTTGGGATAGCTTCTATTTCCACCTCTATCTCCTCCTGTGCTGATACTTAGGATTCCTTCACTTATCCCTGCATTCATGTTGCAACTCCCTCTGTTACTTATTCTGGGTTCTTTTCCAAGAATCCGAGTTGCTTCCTCTGCTACAAGAGTTAAAGGGCTATGCCTTGCACCAGGAATCTGCCCCCCTTTAGTATCTTCAACCATTTCAATCCATGCTTCTAACTGTTCTTCTTCAGCTATTTCTTCAGCAGTTTGTTTTATTTTTTTAAATAAACCTTCAACAAGAGGTGCTTCAGTACTTCGTAGATCAACACTATGCCAACCATCATCACTTCGGTGGTTGAAAACGGTTCCTGCATTCAACATACTGATATTTAAATAACAATTTTCAGCCAGTTCAATTTCAAAACATCTAGTTACTGATTTAGCTACACCTTTTGTGACGTTGGGTCCAGCTCCAGTCAAAGTATGAGCTTTAGGACCTTTAAAATGAACCTTAAACCAACGAATACTTATAGCACCATAACTAACTGAACCTAAACCACCCATAATATCAATTAAATAATCTATTTCACCTTGATGATCTTTAATGAAGCCCTTAGTTCCTGTAAACCCAGTTTCTTCTTCAGTAACACCGACAATGTAAATTTTTCCTGTATATTCAATGCCTTTCATAGTAAACATTCTAGCTAATCCTAAAGCGTTTACACAAATTCCACCAATATTAGTACCTGGTCCAATAAGTTTACCATCTTTTTCGATAATTGGCTTTTCAGTGTTTTTAACTAATTCAGCGACTGTTTTGAGATCGTCCATTGTTGCTAGAAAAACTATTGTTGGACCTTTTTTTCCACTGTCAAGTAGAGCCACCGCATTACCTGTAGAATCAATATAGGAATTTTTTATTCCATATTCCTGAAATTTTTTAACCAAATAACGTGCTCTCAAAATTTCGTTACCACTAGGTGAATAAATTTTAGCAATTGCTTTCCAATCATCAATTAAATCTTTCTTATAACTATCCAAAAGTAAAAATGTTTGATTAACTAAGGGTGGTTGGTTATATTCTTCAATTATTTTTTCATAATCTTTAGAGCTAGACATAAATTTATATTATATTACCAAGGTAATATAAAACAAGCTCTAAAATATTGTTTAAACTCAGATATAAAAAATAAAATTAAATGTTAAAATAAAACAAACGAATTTGATAAAAATTAAAATAATTTATATCCATTTAATTTTTGGTTCTTTCTTTAAAGGTATCTCCGGTTTTCCTTTTGGGTAACCTAATAATATTGGTCCATAAATCTCTTCTTTTTCATCTAGTTCTAATACATGGACAATTTCTTGGTTATCTTTTATAAGAGACCCAAAATATACATAACAACTACCTAATCCTAAAGATTCTGCTGCAATCATCATGTTTTCGCAGCATAAACTACAATTTACTGCACCTCTACCTAAAACAAATAGGATAATTGGGGCTTTATAGTATATAGGATCCTCCATTTTTCCATATTTTTCTGCTTCTTTAGCAGTCTCAGGTTTACTCATTAAATTATCATAAATTTTTTTCCATTTTGGGTAGGCTGTTTCAAACAATTTTTTTCTCATTGTTTCGCTTTCTACTACAACAAACCTCCAACTTTGACTATTTCCACCACTTGGAGCCTCATTTCCAGCAGAAATAATTGTCTCGATTAGATCTTTTGGAACATTTCTATCATCATATGAACGCCAAGAGCGCCTATTTTTAATTGTTTTAAGAACAAGATTCATTTAATCACTTAAACGAAGATAACTTATGAAGAGTTTTTAAACATGTTCTTATTAAAAGCTGAAAACTTTTAAACAGTCAGAAGATTGAGCTACTTATGAGATTAGCATCACTTTTTTCAGGTGGAAAAGACAGCACGTATGCTACTCATTTAATGGAATCGGAAGGATATAATGTAAAATTTCTTGTAACAATTCAACCTTTACGTGAAGATAGTTGGATGTTTCATAGCATTAACAGCAATCTTACACCTCTAATAGCTGAAGCATTAGATATACAGGTCATCTCTATGTCTTCTTCAGGTGAAAAAGAAGTTGAGTTGTCTGATTTACATACTGTTCTTAAAAGTCTACCAATTGACGGGGTTGTTTCTGGTGCAATAGCTTCAAATTACCAGAAGAAAAGAATTGATGAAATTTGTAAGAATCTCAATTTAAAACATTTTTCTCCATTATGGGGTATGCCTCCTGAAAAAGTGTTAGATGATGAGATCTCTTCTGGAATGGATATAATATTTACTGCTGTCGCAGCTGCTGGATTTAATGAGCAGTGGTTAGGAAAAAAATTGGATCAAAACGCTATAAAAGAATTGTCTGTCCTCAATTCACGTTTTGGGCTGAATATTTGTGGTGAAGGAGGAGAATACGAAACATTAGTTCTTGATGCCCCATGGTTTAATAAAAAATTAAACATAATAAAAGCTGAAGTTGTTTGGAATGGTACTAATGGAACATATGTTGTTAAGCAAGTTTCTCTCGAAAAGAAATGAATTAGATTCCGTGTCTCCATTTTTCGATTTGTGAAGTTTTTTTGTTTACTTTTTTGAATATTTTATAATGGGTTTCACATAAATACGCTGTACGTCCTTCTACTTCAAGGCCTGCTGCTTGGGCTTTGCCAACATTTATTGATCTTAATGCGTCGTTTTCGCATCCCTTAACAGTACATTTCTGTCCTTTGCTTATTTTGCCCATTTCTTTTCTAATTAAGTTAAGTAGTATCTATAGTATAAGAGTAACTTTTTTTAGGTAACATTATATTCAAGCTAGTTCTCCCCTCAACATTATGCCAAATCTTAATGTTTCAGTGATAGGAAGTCTAGGTTACTCCAAGGATCTAGGTAAGAAGAGCACTGAGACTGACATTACTTTTTATGATCTTAAGAAAGAGAATACCACTGTAACAATTATTGAGCCTAGTAAATATCCTGAAAAATTGGCTAGTTTATTTTATGCAGTATCTTTTTCTGATTATGCTATTTTGATCATTGAAAACTTAGATGCAACTTTTGGTGAGATCCTAATAATGTTAGATACTATTGGACCAAAACAAGGTTCAATAATTTTACGTAACTACATTTCAATTGAACAAATTAAAAAATTTATCAAAAATACTGTAGTTGAAAAATATGAATTTATGAATGATAATCCCTTAACAATTCGGAGTAAACTAATCGATCTTGCTGAAATGCCAAAGAACATGGTCACTTTAAACTACGGCACCATTGTTGTTGATCATAGTTTTAATGTAAGGGGAATTGGACCAGTAGTGCTTGGCGTAGTGAAAGACGGAACAATAAAAATTCATGATTCATTAAAGATGCTACCGGACATGAAAAAAGTAGAGGTACGTAGTATTCAGAAACATGACGATAATTTTCTCTCAGCTGAATCTGGTGATCGAGTTGGTGTTGCTTTAAAAGGAGCAGAAGTTGAAGAACTTGAGAGAGGAGTGGTTTTAAGTAACGATAATAGCTTAAAAATTTCAGGAATCATTGAAGTAACTTCTACTCTAAATCCATATTGGCAAACACCAATCAAAGAAGGAATGGTAATTAACGTTGGTCACTACATGCAATTCCAGATGGGAAAAATAATAAAATATGAACAAACAGAAAATCCATTAAAACCGAAGCTAGTAATCAAATTAAACAAACCAATAACACATATTTCTGGAAATAAAGCTGCATTGATGTACTTAGATGGTGGAAAACTCAGAGTAATGGGATCGATTATTATTCCTTAGTCAAAATCGTTTATTATTCAATTAATTTTTTAACAATGGATTAAAATATTTTGAATAATTCATACGAGGTATGGGTAATAAAGGCATAACATTATCATTATCAGATTTAGCTGCTGTTACTATGTTAAAATTTTTTAAAAAGAAAGGATTCACTGAATTTGATTCAAAGAATGTTTTAAGACTTGATGATTTAATATTAATTATCTTAGAACAACCTATAGTTTGTGAAAGGAAGAACGAATTACCTTTAACTCCAGATCCTTATCCTATTGATTATGATAGTTTAGCAAAAAAATATGACATAGATTATTATGTTGTTGCTTCACGTCATTGGGCTCAAAGTGGTAAACCCAGTTTAACGGTTCATGCAACAGGGAATTTTACTGATTCAATAACATTTGGTGGAAACCCCTACGAATTACAGTATGTTCCAGCTAATCCTATGAGGAATGTTTTTTTAGAAATATTAGAGAATCCACCTTCAGGTTTCCAAGTTAGTTTAGAAGCAACGCATCACTCTCCCACTCAATTTAAAACTCCCATGTTTTTTGCTGAAGTTGGAAGCAGTGAATTACAATGGGAAAACGAAGAAGTATGCAGTTATTTAGTTGACTCTATAATCAATGGTTTGGATAATGAATCAAAAGTACAGGTAGCAGTTGGTTTTGGTGGTGGACATTATTGCCCTAAGTTTTCAGTTCTAGAAAAAGACTATGCATTCGGCCATATCGCTGCAAAATATGCCATAAGTTCTTTAACTAATGAAATGGTAGAGCAAATGATTAAAAAAAGCCTTAATAAAGTAGAGATTGCTTTCGGAGAAAAAAGCTTGAAGGGATCAGAGAAGAAACAGATACAATCAGCCCTAGATAAAGTTGGTATACCTCTATTTTTTAAATAATTATTCTAAAAAAACCCATTCATCTTTTTCTTCCCAAATTTTGTCTAGAATCCTTTTTGACATGATTGGTTGCAATTTTAAGAATAGGAAATCTAAATGTTTACACATTCTTTTTTGATTTAATCCCTTCCGCCAATCATCACAATTATGTTTAATAGTTTTTTTGACAAGATCTATATCTATATAATAATTTTTTATTTTAGCTCTAACCATTTTGTTTGTAGATTCATAAATTATGATCTCGTCTGTTAATTTTTCTGCTCTAGATAATCTCCCTAGATCAGTGAAACGGATTAAACGATCAGCTATGCTTAAGTCTTCATCATCATTTTGAAAGCTTGTTAATGTCAGTATATTGGATTTTTGTTCTTTGGATTTAGTGCGACTTTCGATTATGTTTTCTAAAATATTTTCCTGTTCATCCGTTGATGAATTCATCATTTGTAATACTTCGATAGCGTTTTTCACTGCATTAGCATTATAGTGATTATTAAAATAGCCATACGTTTTTTTTACTTTTTTTTGTGTTTCCTCAATTTTAGGTATCCAATCTTTGAGCTGTTTTTCGTTATATTCATAATCATACCATATTTTTTTTCCGTGTCCATGCCAACGAATATATGAAAAATCTGCTGTAATAACTACTTCAGGAGGAAGAAGGGGTTCATCTACAATAGTGTAAGCAACATTATGTTTAGTCAAGAGTTGGTATGTTTCTTTTCGTAGCCAACTTGAATGCCTAAATTCAACTGCCCACTGGTGATTTTTAGGAAGAATTTCAATAAATTTTTCTAAATCAGAAAAATTTGTTTCGAACTCAAATTTTGGTCTTAATTGGATTAGAATTGGTCCCAATTTTTCTTGTAGAGGCTGCATTAAGTGCAAGAATTTCCATAAATCATCTTCTACTCCTTCTTCGGATTTAAGCCATTTATTATGGGTTATTAATTGAGGTAATTTAGCTGCGAAAACAAAGTTCATTGGAGCATAACGTACCCATCCTGTAACTAATCTTTCTGTTGGATAACTATAGAAAGTGCTATTGATCTCTGTTGTATTAAATACTTTAACATATTTTGTAAACATACCAGTTTTTTTCTCGTAAAAAGGTCCAATCCATTCATCGTAACTCCACCCACTTGTACCAATTAATAGACTCAGAAACGCCACCTACAATTATCTTCTATTAAGTTTTTACCTAAACAGTCTTAAAACTTTATTTAAAGGAACACGATGATAGTATTGGTAGTGTAATATTTTGAGCGGGTCTATTATTAAGGTAAGAAAATTAAACGAAGAACCAGGGGAATTAGTAAATGAAAGCGATTCTTTATTCGTAAATTCAGTAGATGTTGTCTTAAAACGTTCAGATTTCGATTCTTTCAGTAGTAGGATTCTTAGAATTGAGCCTGGTGGTCATACTGCTTTTCATTTTCATTTACGTGAACATATTGTGATAGTTATCAGAGGGACCTGTAGAGTTGAGACAGATGATCAAACTATTGAAGTCCAAGAAGCTCAGATTGTTACCATACCTCCAAACGTATCTCATAGGTTTTCTAATCCTAGTAACGAAAGACTTGCATTATTAATAATGAATTTTTTTGAAGAATCAAAGATCATATCTCCTCAACCTTTACCAGAGGTTAGCGAAAAATGAGACGGCTAAAATATTTAAAAAAGTTCCAGATTTTCCAATTTAATATTTTTAAAAATATATGAAATTATAGAAACATATATAGGTTATAACTAACTGCCCAATTTGTTAAAGAGGCTGATACTATGGGGGAAGGTGATCTTGGAGAAAAGGAGAAATCTACTCTGGTCATTCCTAAGAAGTATTGGAGAAGCCTTATTCTCGTTACTATTTAATTTTGGTGGGTTATTAGCTGGGGGTCTATTAGCAGCTTATTTTAATGTTTTTCTTGAATTGCCATGGGCAATTATTCTTTACCCTGGAATCCTAAGCATTAGGGGAGCAATAGGGGGATTAATGAGTGCTCGAATAAGCACAGCTCTTCATTTAGGAACTATGAAACCAACTTTTTTTAATAATACGAAAGAAGCGAATATTCTCTTCAATACTGTAACTGCATTAACTTTAATGAGTACTGTAGTTATGTGGGGGTTTGGTACCCTTTTTAGTATTATTTTTGCGGGAGCAGAATTATCAGATCTTTTCAGGATTTTTTTAGTAATCATGTCAACTATGGGTATCAGTGTTATTTTTATTTCTCCTTTAACATTTCTTACAGGCATTATTGCGTATAAAAGAGGTTTTGATCCGGATGTACTTGTATACCCAGTAATTTCCACCGTTTCTGATGTAATCATTACAGCTTTATACTTAATAGTTCTTACAATCGTAATATATTATTCATCAATAAGTTTGATGTTACTGAGTGTAATTAATATATTATTTATTCTCTACGTTTTTTTAAGTGTAAGGAAGATTTGGAAAGAAAAAGAATTTCAAAGAATTTGTAAAGAATATTTTCTCACTCTCGTAATTTGTTCTTTAATAGTAAATATCACTGGTTCTTCGTTAAGTAAAATTTCTGAAGCAATAGGTCGTAGACCAGAAATTTACATGGTGTATCCCGCATTAATTGATACTGTTGGAGATGTCGGATCAATAACGGGATCCACTGCAACTACAAAAATGGCTATTGGTATAATTGGTACCAAATTTAGAGACATTAAAGGGCATCTTGCAGAGATAGGCAGCGCTTTCATTGCTTCATTAATCATGTTTATTGCATATGCATATGTATCTGCTTTCTTTTATGGGGTTAAAGATATCATACAATTAATGTACATTCTATTTTCAACACATTTGATCGTTGTTCCCATTATTGTACTGATATCTTTTGTTACAGCTATAGAGACTCGGAAACGGGGATTAGATCCTGACAATTTTATAATTCCGATTGAAACAAGTATCTCAGATGGATTAACAACAATAGCTTTAATGTTAGTTCTTACACTTGTTGTTTAAAAAAGGATAATAATATTTTTTACATTAATCCTTTAGTTTTTTCATATTCGTAAATTAATCTTGATGTTACGACCCAGGTTTCCAATGGTTCAGGGTATATACTTATCGTTTCATCTGCAATTGAAAGAACTTCTTTATTCATTGGACCAGTTGGATAAGCTCCGATTATAAATAATGGATTTATTTCATTAACAATTTTTTTACAAACATTTTCGAGATTAGATTGAGACCCATGATTTGTTAAAACTATTTTTTTTGTTGGCTTAACAAAATCAATTATTTCTTTTAGAGTCATTTTTTCTATTCTTAAAAGAGGTTTATCTGGTTTTGGTGGAACCTGTTTTTCAATTAACAACTGTTCCATTAAGGTGTTAAATCTGTAACAGTCTCGTGGTAATCTAACTTCTGGAGAGAAAAAAATTGTTTCTTTGTTATATGTTTGAGATAGTAGATTCAATTTACCTTTTTTATTTAGAGGAGATCCTAAAGCTTCTAATAAGCAGAAATGTATGATGTCGGGGCGTCCTCTTTTCTCTGAATCAAGTAGATTCTGCATCGCGTAATGATGTAGACTTCTGTCAAGTAAACATCTTTCTGGTTTTTTTCCCATCCTTTTTGCATTTCTTGTAACTGAAGGATGTTTTAAAATTTCTCTTGGGACTAATTCAAGAGCTGTTTCAGCAAATAGAATGTTGATCAT
>JAFGHP010000103.1 GCA_016930055.1 Candidatus Bathyarchaeota archaeon
AAATAAATTCTTGATCGACTATTTATCATCAACCTGAAAGTAATCTAGTATGAACTGAGGATAAAACCTACGATTAAAACTTCATTATAAGAGGGCTCGGTAGGATTTGAACCCCACCCACAGTGGAGACACCCGCAATCCCATTTTTTTCATTTTATCTATAATTCTGGTAGAGATTAAAACCTCTTTGAAGACATGAAATAAAAAAATGAGAATTTATTGATTAAAGGAAATAAACTACTTCATTGTTTCCCATTAATGGAGAACCCTTTGCATTTTTCATCAACAAATCAAGGCTATCAGTCTCAAAGAACATTGCACGATTCCAGCCAATCGATGGAGAATAAAATCCCATGAGTTTAACACCTTTCACCTTATCCCATCTTTCTTTTGCTTCTTTTTCATATGCTAACCTTTCTTCTCTTGTACCATTCCATTGGAAATAATATATTACAATCATCCTAAACCTTCTCCCTTTTGTCTAAATTATCCTTCTATGGTTTCACTTCATTTTAAACTGATAGTAAAACCAGTTAAAAATTCAATAAACACTAATATATTTATTATGATAAAAAAAACGCCATAATATTCACATTTACAAATCAATTATTTCCTAAATAATACATAGATTTAATATAAAAATACAAATAAACCAAAACATTACTTTCATCAAATGAAAAAAACTTTACATAAAAAATACTTGAAGTAAGTTATGTTGAATATAGGATAAAACCTACTATTAAAAAGTAACATCAAAATAAAAAAATTGGAATATCGATTATTTTTGCTGCCACTTGTTGAAAACTTCAACAGTAATGGAATTCTCCAGAATAGGAATAAATCTCCAATTCAGCAAGGGAACATAGAATGAACTAATTGCAGCTAGCTGCTCTAATTTTTCTACCTCAAGAATAGTAAAACCTTGACGGTTTTCATTTGGAAAAATTGGTGAAAACAACTCATATGGTCCATAAATTGTCTTAGGAAAATCTGGATCGTTTACCTTTAACTTTGCCATCCATCTTTCTATTACTTTGTTTACATCATCTGGTTTATATTCCCAAAACCCAATCACTTTCAACTATATACTCTCCTATGGTTTCACCACCTTTTAATTGATAGTAAAACCTATGAATAAGTCAAATAAACAATTATATATACATGACTATTAAAAAAATCTCATAATAATAACATATAACCATTATTTCATTAACAAATAATCCTTAATATTTTCTCTAAATACACATAACAACAAGATAGACACTTACACAAAATGAAAATAACTCTGTACAAAACATCACTTAATATCTTAAATAAAAGTTGATGGAGTTCATGATAAACTGTTGAAGAGCAAACGCGAAAAGGCGTCATAGCACCTATGTAAAACAGTAAAACGGTTACGTAGTAACTAAACCATCTTTATAATGAATACTATGAAATACATACATATTGAGCAAGCTTATTACACAGATGAAATTGATATTTAAATCTGCAAAGTAGCTAAAAATATTGAAGAAGCAATACCACTTTTGGAAGCGGGTTTAACTGAAGCGAGTAATTTTAACGAAATCAAGATCTTCAGGAAACCTAAGTGAAACTGGGGCTAGAGAGTTAAAAAGTGGGCCCGAAGAGATTTGAACTCTTGATCTTCTGATTATCAGTCAGACGCCTTAGCCGTACTAGGCCACGGGCCCTTTGCATTTCAATTGATGTTGGTTCTCTTTTAAATATTATCTGAGGGTTGCTCAGATTCATATTTATTTGTGTCTGTTTGGCGACTTTCATTGATGGGCTTCGGAGATTTAAATCCTGTGGAGTTCTAAGCTTAAACAAATAATGATTTAGGATAGGAATAGTGAGATTATTTTATGTGATTAGTTTTGGTGATTATTTTTATACAGTAAAGCTTATATTCGTCAACCGTTATAGGTTTACTTGATTAGAGAGGGCAACGGGATTTGATTAGAAGGGATTTAAAAAAAGAAAAAACCCAATTGAATAAGTTCTCTCATGAAAAACAAATTACTAGACCTAAGATTTTAACCAATGTATGCCCGTTCCCTCCTGAAATAGATCCGTCAAGACAGAAACTGTATAATTCTATTCCTGATAATTCAAGTCAGAGGAGGCCTCAGCTTTTTTTGGTTGTAAGCTTTTTTGCAGTAATGTTACTTGTATATACTGTTGTTTATTGTGGTTCAAATTACATGTTCTTAACATTAACAGGTGGTTTTTTGGTTGTTTTAGTGTTGCAGTATGTTTATCATTACTTTAACCGCTTTCCTGAAGCGTTTGATTAACTGTTTCATTAATACAAGTCTTGTTTTTAAGTAAACCTTATAAGCGTAAACCGTTAATGGTTTACTTGATATGGGTTTCTCAACCGGCTACCTCACAACCAGAGAAATAAAAATCTGGGACCTAAGAAGAATTGGTCATACCCAATCAGAGATAGGAAAAATCCTAAATATTACTAGACAAGCAGCCTACAAAGCTTTAGGCATAATAGATAACAAAGTGGAAGCAGCATTCAATGAAGCAGCAAAAACCAATGGTTTCGTAGTGAAAAAAATCAATATCGTTGATGGCATAATGGAAGCATATAGCCCAGCACATAAAATTCCTGTGATTGTCAGTTTGTCAAAGACTAATGGTCTAAGAGTATGGTACATGCATGAAGGAGATTGTAGCGTTTGTGTCCATCATAATAGTTGTATTGAGTTCCTGTTGGGTGAAATAAAAGAGAGAAAGGTGGACCTGACAGAAGAGGATTTAGATTTATCTCCATCCAACCTTGCCCTAAAGATTTTTGAGAAAATTTTAGGTGACGAAAAGGGGACGGATAATTGATTGGAAACTTGACTTCTGATCAATTTGCATTAATGGTTTTTTTTGCTATAATTTTGATTCTTCCTGCATTGTATAAATATGCCCCTAAAAAAGAAGCTCCACCACTTGGGTCTAGACCTGGATTAAAGAAACCCGTTGATACAGGTATTGAATGCCCAAATTGTAAGTCTTCTAACGTTAAATTAGAGATACTAAACGTTGGGGCACTTTATGATTGCACATGCAAAGAATGTGGAGAAAGATTTACCACCCCAATTAAGGGATATCTCAATTTTAAGGAATTCCGATACTCTGCATATGTTGAACCATTTGAGACTAAACAAGAAAGAAAATGGGCTCTACAGATTTCAGATGTTGTTCATAGGGAATTACTTCCCGCAGTTTTAGCATTATGCTTCACAGTCTTATCACTCATAGCAACTGTCTCAATGAACTCATATCTAGCTTACCCTTTCGGAGGTGTAGCATTCATTTTTTGGGTATGGTACCTCGTAAGAAAAATACTAGGTAAAAAGAACCAAGAAAAAATGTGGGAAAGATAATAAAGTTTAATATAAAAACATAAACAATCTATAGAACTTCATGGAATGTACTGTTTAAAGTTTTTTATGTAAAGTATTCTCTGTTTATTGAATTAATGTGACTGTTTAGAGTTTCATCTAATTTGAATAAGTAGATTAAGAAACTGACTATTAAGGTAAATATTATGAAACCAAAAACAAATCCCCATTCATTTGTGGTTATCAATAAATAAAAGATTAGAGTAAAAACAATAAACACTTTAAACCATACATTAAGAAAATCGCTTAATTTCATAATTTAAAATTATTATTTGAAAATAAAAGATTTATGCATTAACTGAAATTATTAGGTAGGGCTAACTATCATTATTTTTTAAATGCTTATTTTAAGCTACATAAATTTAGTTGTTTTTTTTTTTGATATTAACATAAATCTTATTATCTTGAAATATGTTATTTATTTAACGGGTTTAATGGTGTTGAAGAAGCACATCATTGGATTATTCATTTTTAAACATTTAATTTTGGAGGTATATTACTTCAGATGAGTGAAGGACGAAATTATAATGCCTATATTGCACTAATTTTCTTCATCATAATTGCAGCATATGGCATAAAAATATTCTATTTAGACCCAGATAATCCATTGAACCCACAAAACAGAGTCTCTATCAGAATTGGCACAGATTTATACTATGATGATGATTTACCATCGACATTAAACTACACTAAACTATTTACAGCAAGTAGCCTTGGTTTCGATGTAAAAGTAGATCCTTCAGATTATGCTAATGGAACTATGCTAGAAAACACTGTTAAAACATATCAAAACGTCTCAAGCATAAAAGAATGGTTAGACACAATTAACATGCTGAACATTGTACGTAACCAGTTTAAATGGATGCTGGACTCAAGTAGTGAACAGATTGTTTCAGCAAAGTTTCCAAGCTACAGCAACATTAGCACAATTAAAACCGTATACTCACAATTTCCTACAACTGCTTATTCTTATGTTATAAATCATCGTTTTAGGTTGATTATTGAAGAGGATGGCAGTGAAACCATTAGCTTACGTCAAGTCGATGGACGTGACCAAATTGATTTTATATGGGAGATTGTTGTGAAAAGACCTGTAAATGGTTCAGATTATGAAGTAACTTTAACGAGGATGCCTAAACCATAAACATGATGGGATGGAAACTTGATGAGATTAAGATGGTTGACTAAAATCTGCTTAATCACCATCCTTCTACTGGTTCTAACACAAGTCACAGCAAACGCTGAAACCAAAGTTAATGGAATAATCACTACCAGTGATGGTACACCAATACATGGTGCATGTGTGGCTCCTGTAACTACAAGAGTGGGCACACCAATATTAACAGATTCTGAGGGAAGATTCAGCATAAGCATAGATAAATCAGTGAATTACCTGTTAGCTTACCACGATAACCCAGCCACACCAGGATACGATTACACCCCAGCACAAATAATTTTAGACCAACAACAGCTAAACAACCTGACTGCCATCCTCTATCCAGCAGCCTCAGTGAAATTCACTGGACAACTCCAATACGTGGAAACCGAGAAATTTGCTTCAGGAGTAACAGTAAGCATATTAGACCAATATGGCTCAATCCTTGAAACCTCCGATTTTCCGTTAACCTTCCTTAGAACATCTTCAGCAAAGATTAGAGTTCCGGGATTAGATACTTACTCAGTAATCATCCCTGTTGACGTGGACTGTATAAGAGTTGACTCAAATATACGGGTAGAAGACAGTTATAAGACCAAATCCTTCACTTTTAAACTCCCCGAACCATTGAAACAGGGAGAAGCAGCTGAATACGATATCCGTCAATTCAGCTTACCAATAAACATAGAGTATGTTGAAGGGGTGATTCAAACGACCAAGATGAATCATACAAGTCTCCAGGGTAATGGTTTCTACCTCGCGAAGGAGAGAAGCGATATTTTAACAACTGAGAATGAATTAGAGGAATCAAAAACCCAGTACAATTTAACTGATTACGATACAGCGTACCTGACCCTAAGAAAAGCATACATAAGAATCAGACAGGTCTCCCAGACTCTTCAAGCACTTGTAACTGATGCAGGGACAAGCATCTATATTATCCTCGGATTCCTCGCAGTCTCCTCAGTAATCGTAGGCAGCATGCTAATAGACAACACCATGTTCAAGGTTTTAGGTAGCATAATCATTTTCACAGGATCAGCAGCAACAATCTATTACATCTATCCCGGTGCTAGACTCGCATCCAGCCAGTTCTTCCTAATAATATCAGTAGCAGCCATCACCCTCTCACTGGCACTCTCCTATGTTTCCATCAGAATAATTGGATGGCTGTCAGGCAAAAGCCGAACAAGCGTCAAAGGAATACTGCTACCAATATTCTCCATAGCTAAAAGGTTTGTTAAGAGGAGAAAGCTACGTTTCATATTGACAGCCACCAGCGTAACCCTCCTCGTCATGAGCTTCGTAACTTTAACGAGTATCTCGGAGGAGTATGGTGTAACTATGAACCGTGTGTGGTTCTCTTCAGGGTCAAACACTGGAGTTATGGTTTCTTCCAATCAGCCTACTGTAAGGGAGGTTGAGGGTGAAATCGTGAATATGTGGGTTTCCTTCCTAAAAAAAGATCTATACGAACTGGCTTACTTCAACAACCTCAAAGGCGTGGAGACTGTTTCACTGAAGTACATCAACACACCTGATGATTACCGTAATGCTTCATCTGCTGATGCAAAAGCACCGATATATGGGGTAATAGGGATTAACGCTGAAGATGAATTTAAGGTCTCTGAAATAGGTGAAGCTATTCAAGTTGGCACATTACCAGGAGTTGGTGAAGTTGCTATCTCTGAGAGACTCAGTGAGCTTCTGAAAGTAGGAGTCGGTGACACTATTAGTTATGGGGACAAGAACCTCATTGTATCCGGCATACTCAGAGATGATACGCTTCGTAACATGAAGGAAAACGATAATGGAGATTATTTGCCTTCCAAAATTGTAGTAGTAGGTCACTCTGAGGGCGGTAAACCGTTAATTCAAAAGTTTACGTGCAGCCCAGAAGAGGTACTTATAGTTGACATTTCTACTGCTGAGACACTATATAATGTAGGTTTATACAGAATCACTCTTGGAGTTGAAGCTGGAACAGATGTTTATGCCCTCGCTGAACGCATCGCGTGGGAGATGGGTTACAGAGCCACAGCAGCTTCAGAGCATGGTGCATCCACCTACACTTTAGGCTCATACCTAGCAGGCAAAGGCTTACCCCTGATTATTCCATGGGGAATCGTGGTACTCAACGTAGTCACCACCATGATTAACTCCCTCTACGAGAGGAGGAAGGAGATTAACATAATGTCCAGCGTGGGGCTGAATCCAAGCCATATTGCTGGGGTCTTCATCTCTGAGGCTTCAATTATTGGCTTCACAGCGGGTGGCTTAGGCTACCTTTTGGGGTTAAGTCTTTACCGAATATTGCCTATGCTGGGTTTCGCGTTGGAGGTTCAGCAGAAGGTCTCTGCTTTCTGGAGCTTAGCCTCAGTCACCATCGCTTTGTCCGCTGTGTTGGTTGGGGTCTCAGTGGCTTTACGTAGCAGCGTCGTGATTACTCCGTCTTTGACGAGGAGGTGGAAGATGATTTTTGAACGTGAGTCCGGTAAGCCCTTCGAGATCGAGATTCCATTAAAGTTTGATGAATCTTTGCTTCCTGAGTTCACTGAGTTCACTAGAAAGTTCTTAGATAACCTTCATGATGATCCTGAGAAGAGAACAGCATTCATACGTATTGAATCTTCTGAAGAAGAGAGTGTTTTCAAGTTTGCTTACAAGTCTGCTTTTACTCATGCTGGTGCGTTTTATACCAGTAATACTATGGTTGCTTCTGTTGGTGCTAAGGGTGAATGTAATGTCCATGTGTATGTTAGTGGAGATGCTTACCGTGCTTATGAGGTTGGTTCCTTGGTTAGGCAATTAGCGATGGAGTGGAGCAACAGAGAGAAGAATTAATTGAATGATATTTTTCTGCTAAGATTTGAGGATAATAAACATACTTGATGCCTTGATCTTCCACATATTCGAGGATTCCACCTTCAATCGTGGGAGATCCTAAGAAGTGAAACTTACCCTCATAACATACTTCTAAACGACAATACGGCTCTGGAGAAAAACTGCCAATCATCGGAGTCTTCACGTGGTAAAAAACATAATGTTCCTGAATTGGTAAACTCTCATAACCGCTCCATGTAGCCATATATTCTGTGGATTCACCTACAAAGGTGTATGGATAAGAACCAAAATTACTTAAGGTGAGCCACTCTGGGTTACCTATCCCTGCCTTTAAATTGATTCCCTTAAAATCTGAGGCATTAACTAAGTCAAAAGAACTGATTAAAATCATGTAATCATA
>JAFGHP010000104.1 GCA_016930055.1 Candidatus Bathyarchaeota archaeon
CCCGTTAAGGTTTACATATTTTGTTTATAAATTAGTTGGAATATTCGTCCAATACAAAAAAACAACACGAAGTCACAAGATGTGTAGTATATATGCCCTCATTAACTCGCTGAGCTTTCATTATATGAGATCAACAAGGCAATTGATCATGTAAAATGCACGCATTTGCCCTCATTTAGGCATAATTTAAATGCGAAAACAAAAAACAGGAGACCCCACCGGGGTTTTTAAAATTGATTTTCCTTTGTAAATACGCCCCATTGTTATTATAATATAATCCACCCGTCCACCCTATAATAATACAAGTCCACCCTATAATAATACCATTCAACACAAGTCCATCCTACAATAAAATATCTAAGAAAAAGCATTTTTTAATAAATTAAAATTGGTATATTTGCCAAGAATATGACAATTTAACACCGAGTAGATGCCAATTTTCGATAAATTAGTAGAGCTAAGAAAGAAAATGAACGTAAAACAAAAGTCCATTGCGGATAAATTAAGGGTAGATGTTACTACGTTAAATAAAATGGAGAGAGATGTAAGAAGGGTAGATTATTATTTATTGGAAGATTATGCTAAGGAACTAGGATTTGAAATAACATTAACATATAAAGGGTGTAATCCATGACTACTAAAAAATTAAAAAGATCGTCAGAAATAGAAATCTTCAAGACTTTATTATAATATGAGCAATCTAAGTATAATTGGGACAATCAGTACGGACATTCCAACTGAACTATTCAATAATTTATTTGAAAAGTTTATAAGCGATAATAACGCTAGTTTTAGCGGATTTATTTATGAAGATGAAATAATATAATGCAAAGACAAAATGGACGGTGCGATAGAAACTTTCGGGATAGCCTTACAGTCAATAGCCGGGTATTTAAATAACGATCCTGTAAATGCTTGTTTTTCAATAATAATCATTATATTAGCGTCTAAGTTAGTATATGATATGTTTGAATTTACTAAAAACTAATAGATTATGATTAGATTTATTATTGCCTTGGCTCTAATTATAATTTCGTTAGTTATAATTTCTGTAATTAGCTTCATGAGCTTTGTAAGCCAGATAATACTTAATTACTGGTCTATTGGAGCTATTATTTTATTATGTTTATTACTAATTGGAGTTATACTATTATGATAAAGCCATACCATGGAAGAATAGTTATCAGGCTTGACGACCCGAAAGATCTTGGAATAATAGTTCCTATGCATATACGTAGGAAGCAAAACAAGGGTATTGTTTATGAGGTAGATAAGGTAAGCGATTTTAAGGTAGGTGATCGCGTTGTATTTCAGCCCAGAAAGGGGTTAAAGTTTGATGATGCGTTAGATAAGCCAAAAGCATTAATCTTAGAAGAAGATATAGTTTTAATACTTAAAAAAAATGGAATGAAACAATTAAAAGGAGATAGAATTTGCGTTAAGAAGATAGAACTTGACAAAGTAACCGGAAGCGGAATTATTATACCTGACACAGTTTCAAACGAATCTGGAAGAGGGATAGTTAAATGGGTTGGCGAAAGTGATGACGCTAAACGTTACGAATTAGAATCCGAAGTTTTATTTAACTCTACATCCGGGAATGATATTGAGATAAGCGGACAGCTTTATCTTATTCTCAGTTGTAAAGACGTAATCGCTGTTATTTAATTGATATTAAATGGAACTAAGACATATAACTACATCAAAGTTCATATTTAACCCAAAGAAGCCGGAATTTGAACAGCAAATGATAGATAGGAGTAATGTATTCGATTTGAAGTGGAGGCGAAAAGATTGGCTTACTTACATCACTATAGTATATGATTTAAACTCTGAGTTAAGGAGAAATACAAGAGAATATATTCAGAGGAAAGTTGATGGGGCTAAGATAGCTGGTTTTGAGATGAAGAACGGTTCTTTTGATAAACGGGTAGAGAATATACTTCTTGGTGAAAACGAAGAATTTAACAGGGCTGTTGTAGAATATGTTTATTACAATTTCAATAACGATTATAAACTACTTTATATATTAGAAGAAAGTTATAATAAAGCAATAAGGGATCAGGGGTCTAAACTACAGGTTTTAGGGGATAAGGATAGGAAAAACTTAACCGAAACAAAGATTCAGATTGAAGGGCTTGAGCAGGTTTTATTTGGTGGTGTTGAAACCATTAATATGAAGAAAGCTCTTTACGAGGGAACTGAGGCAGCCAGAACAAGGTTAAGGAGGGAGGATGAGATGAAGATGTTTGAGGAGAACGGTTTAGATCCCTGGAACCCATTCCCTGGATATAAAGTAGAAAAACTAGAGTGCGTTGGAGATAAGATACCGAGATAAGCTTCATTATATAGGTTGTAACTAAAATCAAGAAGAATGACTGAAGAATTTAGACCTAGATTATCAAGAGAGGAGAATGATTTAATATTAAAGTACAGAAGATTAAAGTTAGGCGGAATAACAGTTGATTTAGATAACATTAAAGATAAAGAAGGGGTTCTGGTTATAGGAGATTTACATTCTCCTTTTATTAAATACGGGTATTTGGAATTCTGCAAGGAAATTCAAAAAAAATACAACACAGAAAAAACCGTTTTTATTGGCGATATAATTGACAACCATTATTCAAGTTACCACGAAACAGACCCAGACGGGCACAGTGCAGGAGCGGAGTTATTAAAGTCAAAGGAAGAAATAAGTAATTGGTATAAATCATTCCCTAAAGCTAAGGTATGCAACGGAAATCATGATTTAATTGCTTCAAGAAAGTCAATGACAGCGGGTCTTTCAGCCTCTTGGATTAGAACAATAGGAGAAGTTTTAGAGACACCAGATTGGGAATATGGGGAGGAGTTTATTATAAATGACGTAATGTATACACATGGTACTGGAAGGAAGGCAAGAAACAGAGCGCAGAAGGATTTGATAAGTGTAGTTCAGGGGCATTATCATTCAGAGAGTTATATTGAGAATTTCGTAGGTGAGCGTTTTAAAATATTTGCAATGCAACTTGGATGCGGGATAGATAGGAGGTCGTATGGAATGGCTTACGGGAAAAGATTTAATAAACCTCATATTAATTGCGGAATAATACTTGACAACGGAACGCTTCCGATAATAGAAATGATGAAACTTTAAAATATAGAATAAGATAAAAAAGAAAAGCCCGCAAAATCATGATAAAAACGGGCCTTTCAGCATCGAAATGAAGGTATTACAAAGTTAATAAAATATTTTTATTTTGAAAGTAGATTACGATAAATATTGCATATTAAATAAGGACGATAGTGTTTTACGTCCAATAGTAATTAAACTGCCATCACCACCTGACGGAACTTTAATAGACGGATATGGATTAGATAAAGTAGATCAGTATTTTAGAAGAAGAGAACTTCCTGCGAAGCTTCAAATGATAGAAAAAAGAGCAAGGAAGAAGTGCGAGGAAATGGGTGATACAATGTCTAACTTTAAGCCAAACGGATATCACGTACAAAAAGAGTTTTGGAAAATAGTAGAAGACGAAAAGGAAAATCTTAAAGATGAAATAACGTGGATAAAACATACATGGTGGTACTTAAGGCACGGTTACTGGTTTATGAACTACGGAAAGGCTACATGGCTTCCGCCTTGGTATTTTAGGTTTCTTAATTTTTATTATATAGAAGAAAAAAATACCGGATATCCACAATACAGAGATAGAGACAGGAGAGCTGAAATAGGAGCTTGGTACGCTTATACTGCAACCGAATCTTTTAAGAATCTCGATAAAGAAGGTAATGCGTTAAATACAGAAATGATAGACTTTGAAAGGAGGGTTTTTTATGGAACAATAGAACCTAAAAGACGAAGAGGAGGGGCTACGGCAAGAAGCCTTAATCATGGACTGTATATAATGGAAACAAATATCGGGGCCTATTGTGAGATAACGGCGGATATAGGAAAGCACTCAAAAGACATCTTTAGAGAAAAATTATCCCCCGCATGGTCACATACTCCTATATTTCTTAAGCCTGTTTATGATGGAGACGACAGACCAGCTAAAAGCATAAATCTATCGCATCCAAAAACAGTTCTTAAAGAAAATTGTCTGTCTTCTGTATTTGGATACACAGAATCAGCGGATGAAAAAGCAAATGATTCAAGGTCTCTTTATTTTCTTCTTTCAGATGAAGAAGGTAAGGGAGCTTCAAGAGCAGACGTTAAAACAAGGTGGGGTATTAACATGCTTACAATGAGTCAAATGCAAACAATTTATGGTTATTGCGACCACCCATCAACCGTTGAGGAAATGAAAGATGGAGGTGCTGAATACAGAAGTATGTTTGAGTTTTCAGATTTTTATATAAGAAACACATCCGGGCAAACTCTTTCAGGCTTGTTACCTTTATTTTTTAAAGCTACAGATGGAGCTGATGGATTTATAGATAGGTGGGGATATTCTGTTATTGACGACCCTACTGAAGATCAAATAAAATACGCGCCAAAAGGAAACACATACGCTAAATCAGGAAGAGGATCTTTAAATTATTTAAAGACTGACCTTGAAATACTTTTAAATGACGGGTCGTTTGAAAAACTAAAAGAGTATAGGGAAAAATTAAGAAGAAATCCACTTGATTCTGCTGATTGCTGGAGGGGAGCCGCAGGAGACATGGGCTTTAATATTATAATAATTGATAAAGCGATTATAGACGCAAAGTATAAAAAGGTATACCAGGGAAATTTTGTATGGGAAAGAGGAATAAGAGACTCGAAAGTTGTATGGAAAGATGATAAGGTAAAAGGAAAGTGGTTTGTTTCTGATTTTTTAATAGGAAGAGACAATAAGTGGAAATACGCGATGTCTAACCATCAAGACCCAGAAACTGGTAGATATGTTCAGTCAAAGACACCTTTAAATCCATTAATAACAATGGGCGGATGTGATTCATTTAGATTTAGGGCTGCATCTCAAACAAGAAGCTTGTCTTATGGTGAAAATTCAAGCCTGTCTGATGGCGGTTTAGCTGTTTTATTAAATTTTGATTCATCAATAGATGGAGATAATGATGAAAAAGACTGGTCTACAGAAAGATTTATATGTACATACAGAAATAGGCCGTCGTTAGATGATTATTGCGAGGATGCGTTAATGATGTGTGTATATTATGGGTGTATGATAATCGGTGAGAGAAATACGGAGTATATGATTGATTACTTCATTAAAAGGGGTTACGCTGGATATCTTTTATATTTAATGGACGCGACCGGAAAGGTTGCACCTCAACCATGGGTTTATTCTGGCGGTGTAAATTCAGCCCCAAAAACAGACGCGCTTTCTTTTTTTAAAGAACACATAGACCTTCACGGTCACAAGGAGTTTCATACAGACCTATTATTAGAAGCAAAAAATCTTAGTTCACCAGAAGATTTACATACAAAAGACTTGTTGGCGGCTGCGCTGTGGGCTAAATACGGGGCTAAAAAGGGGCACCAAAGAAAGTATGATAGAATAGAACTTTCTAGGACTATAGATATTACAAATTCTTGGTTAAGAGGAAGAAATATTTAAATTTTGCAAAAAAAAATCAAAAATATTAAGTGTTAAATTATAAGATCTATCAATTTAGTCAGAGCCTCATTCACGGAAGCTTGGTATTCAATTAAAACTTCATTTCTTCCCCATCCTGTTTTACGAGAAAGCCTTCTTTTGAAAATTAATTCAATAGATTCTAGTAGTTTAGATTTCATAATTATGATTTTATTGGTAATTAATTAATATTATATTAACTATCTAATTACCTGGATAATAGATCTTGAGTTTGTGGGTATGTAAAGCAAGTCAACCCCCTACCCCCCTTAAAGTAGAAAGATTGATTTGCCATACCTTTACCTGTGACAATGAGTCTGTCGTCTGTTTGGGCTGAAGGCGGGAAGCAAGTCGTAGAAAACCCATCTCCTTCATTTAAATGCGCAATACTGCGTAATATGTTTGTTCCATCTTGTCGTATAGACCCTGTTATTATCAGCGCGGCCTTTCACTTTATGAAAAAAGAAAACCCAGACATGGGACAATCATGTTTGGGTAAATCTTTGCTGCTTTAGCTCTCCGGATCTATTCCGGGTTATCCTTGATTTACTAATTGTCCTAGTAATTAAATTTTCTACAGCAAATATATAAATAAATAATTAAAAACAAATAAAATTTTAATTATTTATCTTTGATAAAAAAATAAAGTATGGCTAAGATACCATCGAGCGAAATACAGTCTAGGGACGGAAACATTTTCCCAAGAATGTCTGAGATAGCTTATGAAGAGAAACAAAAACCGGAATACATTTTAAGTGTAGCTAAAGCAATTTACTCTACTTACGCAAACGATCTAGGTGATGTCCCGTATTCAGGACTTGATAATCATATAGATTCATTACGAATAATCGCAAGGGGCAGACAATCGGCAGACCAGTACAAAAAATATTTTATAGGAGGAAAAATACCGTCTATTGATGTATTAAGCGCCATTGACATGAGCGAAAAAGAAAGCTCTGACGAGGCATCAAGGAAGGGGCATTTTACAG
Organism: Candidatus Bathyarchaeota archaeon; assembly: GCA_016930055.1. Classification (GTDB taxonomy): domain Archaea; phylum Thermoproteota; class Bathyarchaeia; order TCS64; family TCS64; genus UBA8941. Next base: position 6,557 of record JAFGHP010000104.1, read on the forward strand.
GTATGTGGGAGGTTATGTCTGTAATCCCAAACATAAAGACTAAGGTAAAGGGTGAATTTCTTGGAAAGGATGTTGATATAAAGGCGTTTTGCACTGACATGGACGCTAATATAGCCGAAACCTTAAAAATGAACAAAGAGTGGGTTAAGATTAAGTATAAGCCCATATTAAACAATTTGCGATCAAAGGCATTACTTCCACCACAAGAAGGTTCAGTAGATTCGTATGAAGCGCTTCAGGATATAAAAGCGGAAGGTGGATTTAAAGAGAACTACATAAAAGGAATTGAGCAAGCTATATCGCACACTGAAGATATATCAGATTGGAAATTATCGCTTAAAGAGAAGCTATTTGACGACTTATTTGATATAGGCTGTGCATTTGCTATATCTGATTATGATTATCAAAAACATAAGGTTATATGGAAATATATTGATCCTAAAAATTTTGGGTGTCAGTATTCATTCCAAAAAGATTTTTCAGATTCAAATTATTGTTATTGGTTTGAATATCCTTCAATTAATAATATAAGAGAAAACCAAGATAAATATACAGACGGAACTAAATACGGGTTGACATACGAAGACCTGTCTTGCATAGCAAATTCGTACAGAGATTACGGTAAAAACGATAATTCATTGTGGTATAAATACCCACAAGATAATATGCCTGATATTTCTGTTTGTGAAATGACTATAAGGTGGTGGGATGTAGAATTAAAGAAGAAGTCTGAATATACAAACCCAAATGGAAGACAAAGTTACGTTCCATATAAAAAAGGTCATGAAAACAGTAAGAGTTATAAGATAATAGAAACAAGGGAGAAAAAAGTATATCAGTGTAAATGGATTGTTGGCACTAATTATATTAGAGATTTTGGGTGTATGCCAAATCAATCTCAAACATTAGGATTTACCGGAATAAAACTTCTTGAGACCTCATATATAGAAAGGCTTGTTCCTATCGCTCACTCATTTGCAATTCAATGGGAAACGTTTATTAACGCTATGTCAAAAGCGCAAAATGATTTTTATGCATTTGATGCAGCAAAATTAGCCTTATTAAGCGATGGTGGTAAAAAATACGACCCGTTAAAAATGATTGAAATAATGCGCACTGAGAACGTGTTTTTTTACATGGGAGAATCTCAGGGCGGGGATGGAGTTCCAATTAAGAAGATAGAAGGTACTTTGCTTACAGACATTCAAAAAACACTAATGATAATGCAGGAGCTTCTTACTGTTGCTGAGATGCTTACTGGAATTTCAGCTATAACAATGGGAGCTACGCCAGACCCAAATATGCCAGTAAGAACCTCACTGGCAAGCATTAACTCATCTAATACAGCGATATCTTATATTCATAATTCAGTTATGACAATAAAAACAAGGCTTGGAGAGATGACAATACCAATGCTTGTTAATCTTTTGTTGATTGATGATAAGTCAAATAAAGCGTATGCAAAAGCCATAGGTGAAGACGATGTTTATTCAATTATACAAAATAAGAATAACATTGATTCTTTAGCTATTAAGCTTTATCCAAGGCCAACAGACGAGATGAAAGAGAGAATAGTTCAAAACTTACAATTTATGGTTCAGCAGGGAGTCATTGACGGGGTAATGGCTATGCAGATAGAATATCAATTATATAGGGGTGGAAATTTCTTGGAAATACTTCATAAAGTAGACTACCTAATAAGAAAAGAGAAGGCGAGAATAGCAAATGAAAAACAAATGCTAATAAGAGAACAAACGGCAGGAAACGAAAGAGCTTCTCAGGTTCGGGTTCAAAGCGCCCAAGCGATAGAGCAGGCAAGAATGCAAGCTGACGCTAACAAGGAATATCAAAGGGGTCAGGCTAATTTACAGGTAGAAGAAGCTAAATTTCAAAACGAAATAAAGTCTAAGTATGTAGATAATAAATTAGCAAGCGGAGAAAGTATTGATAAAATACTTATGGATTTACAGTCTTTAATGAATCAGCAAAGAGAGCAGGTTTGAGTGTAAAAACCATTTATTTTTTATATATTATATTTGTTGCAACCAAAACAAAAGAGTGAAAGATGGAAAATATATTTAGCGAGATGATAAATACCGAGCTTATTAAACCTCAGGAACAGGAAGTTAACAATGTGGATTCTGTAGAAGCTAAAGTTTCAGATCAAAACGAATCTAAACAAGAACCTGTCAATGAAGATAAAAATATAGCTCAACCTAAAGAAACGGAAGTAGTTGAAACACCTGAGTACATTAAAAAATGGAATGAATTATCAGGAGGCAAGTTTACGTTTAATAAAGAAGATGAACTAAAAGGGTTCTTTGAAGGTTATGAAAAAATTAATTCTGAATACGAAAACCTGAAATCTAAAAGTCAGGAATACGAAGAGGCTTATAATTTCTTAGAATCCGATGAGGTTAAACAGTTTGATCCAGTAACAAGATTAGGCGGAGAAGAAAATTATAGAAAATATAAAATTGCAGAAGAACTTGGAAAGACTATTGGGTTCGATAACGCAGCAAGAGTTGTTTCTGGATTAGACAATCTTGATCAGTTTGAGATAATTGAGCTTTATAATAAATTTAGATCACCCGGAATTACATCAAATAAAAAGATAGAACGAGAGATAGCACTTGAAGAGATAGGTTTTGATATAGATTCGGTTGAGGATATTTTTAATGTAGAATTAGACGAAAAACAGCAACGAAAACTTGATCTTAAAGTACTTGACATAAAAGATCAACTTAACAAAGCTATTTCTGAGGTTGAAGTTCCTGAATTTAAAAATCCATTAAAAGGAAGAGTTGAACAATTAGAAGAAAGAAAATCAAATTCTGAAAAACTAAAGTTACAATGGGAGTCAGAGGCGAGGACGCAATTAGAGGCTAGTCTCGACAAACTTACATTTAGCGATACGGATTTTGAGTTTGATATAAATCAAGAGGATAAGGTTATTATTGACGCATTTATCACCGAAGCTTCTAAGCGAGGAAAAGAACCAAATGAAGCAAACAGGCAGATGATTCTTGAAAAAGCAAAAGAATATGTAAGGGATAAAAATTTCAATAAAATTATGAAGTCGTTTGAATCTCATCTAAGACATAAATTAGAGAAAGAGTATGACGAAAAGAGTAAAAACCTAACGCCACTTGGAACAGATAAGACGCTAATATCGGATGCAGGATCAGCAGACTTTGAAAGCGCCTTAAGAAAGAGTTTAAATTTGAGATAAACATTAAAAACTAGAAAAAATGTCAACAACTATAGGCGGAACCGCAATAACAGTTCCCAACAGTAATCTAACCGCGCAACAAGCCGGAACCAAGTGGCTGTCTTATATGTCAACCGCTGGATTTGTAAATAAAAACTTTAGTGCAAAATCTTACCAGCAATATGGTAAGGGCGTATACCTTAGAGATATTCTTTTTGGTAAAGGTCGTGAGGGCGGTGTTCCCGCACAAGAATTACAGTGCGTAGAAAACCAATCCGATATACGGCCAATTAAAATAAAGACAGCAATCGCAGTAGGTTCAGAGGGAGAAGCAATAACAATTGTTCTTCACGCCGACAACTACGAGGGATCTGGAGCTGCCGCAGTTCATCAAGTTAGATTACGTGACACTATCTTGATTCCAGCAAGATATCTTGCAGAAGGACAGAACCTAGATGCTAAGTATACTGTTACCGCGTATGCTGCATCGGCAACACTTCCTAACGATACATTAACATGCCTTCCGGTTAACGTACTTACCGATATTGACACAGAAATTCCTATCGGAACAATTTTAACTGTTGGACATAATATGTATGCAGTTGGTGAAGGACAGCCAGTAGGAAAAATAAACTTTCCTGTTACGTTTAGTTATACAAGTGGACTTCTTAAGGAGACAGTTGGTATGGAAGGAGAAGTACTCTCTACTAAAATGGATCTTCCAGAGTATAACGGAAGCAGATACCTTATTAACCAATTAACCGCCGAAGCAGAACGTAGACTTGAACTTCAGGAAGACGATCTACTTCTAAATGGTCAGCGAAACAGCAATACAGCGCTTGTTGCAACATCACAAGTTACAGGAGATTCTAACGCACTTAAATCTTGCGATGGTCTTATATCATTAATGGATCAATATTCAATGAACGATTTCTATTCAGATTCATTTGGATTAGAGCATTTAGATAATATCATTGACGGATTTATTTCGCAAGGAACTCCAACCAGCGAGATAGCCGCTTACGTTGGCCACGGATTAAGCAAAGATGTTTCTGATATTATGAAAGATTATTTTCAGGCATACTCTGGCGGTAGCGATCTTTACGATTCAATGAAAGAAAAATTAGGCGTAAGCCCAACTACTCTTAATCATAGATACGTAAACTTCTACTTCCAGCAATTAGCATCATTCTCGAATCCGGGAACAGTTGGTCAAATTGAAGATGGAGAATATGTATATCAACATCCGAATATGGGTATGTTTATGGCAGACAGTCCAATAACAGTAGCTAAATTTGGAGAAGAGTCTAACGCTTCAATCCCTAACCTAGGTATTGGATATGTTGGATATAACGGAGAGACAAGGGGTAAGGTAATGCGCCGTAGACTTGGAATGAACGGAGTTTATGATAACATTGACGTTACAACAGATGTTGACGGATACTGGTTATACTGGTTAAGCTCACCAATGCTTTACGGTGGAGCGTGGAATCAGAAATATCTTATCAGAAAATCGAAATCAGTTTAGTATATTTGTAGGGGGATTAAGTTCTCCCTACACTTTTTTATAACCAAAACAAAATAAAATGAGCGTAATAGTTGTAGATGGAGTTGAATTAAATCTATCCATTCCAAAATCAGACGAAGTTAGATGGGATAAACTAACTTATAACGAAAAGTGGTTTTGTGACGGGATACAAAGTGTAATAGGACTTAAAAATATCGTCCTAAAAAACAAGAAGCCAATAAACAAAAAGTATTTTTTAAAGCAAGCTACAGGATTCGATCTTGTTGCTAAAAGAAAAAACCCAGAAACAGGAATAGACGAAAAATGGGTATTTTGCGACAAAGTTGAATTAAATTCAAAAACCGGAGTTAAAAGATATCCGGCAAAGAGATTATCCATAAGACACGAAGCTGTATACACAGATCCGTCTTTAATGTTTTTCCTTACTACAAAAGAGCTTAGACTTGATAAGGTTGGTTTTGTTGTAGAAAACAAAGAACAAGATGCTAAAATTAAGAACTCTATCCGCAAGGTTGAAGCAGAGGTAAGTAACTGGATTTTTAATAAATGCACCAAGGAAGATATTATTAAGCTTTCATATAGGTGGGGTGTTTCTATTAAAGATAAGTCAGAAGATGAATTGCGAGACTCTCTATATGAAAGAGTTGCTTATTTCGAGTCTAATAAAAATAGCGAAAAGGGATATAAGTTATTTATAGAAGAGGTTAATTCAGATTCAGACGTAGCTAAAGTCGCAACGTATTTCTTTAAAGCTATTGAAGACGAGGTTATTGCGTTTAATCCTTCAAAAAGAATTGCGTATTGGACAGGAACCGATGAGGCTATAGGTCCGGTAATCCCACCAGCGAGGTACGCAAAAGATAAAGAGGAGTACATAATCCAATATCTGTCAAACAATCTATCTGAAAAGCAATTATTTTTTGATTCATTGTCTGGAGATGCGGATGAGATAGCAGCCAAAACAGGTGATTACATGATGATATCAAACGTAATGAAGCTTAAGGCTTGGGTAAGGGCTAACCTTGACACTGAATTAAAGTCTACAAAGCTTGCTGAAATGAAAAACGAAATAGCTGAAATAATTTCATCAAGAAACAGTTAATAATATTTGTTTTGGTTGTCGAGTTAATCCCCTTGTCTTAATGGCTTGGGGATTTCTTTTTTTTTGTAAAAACGGTTAATTAGAAATTGATTATTTTTGAATAAAAAATAAAATGACTGGAAAAGATATACTTAGAACAGTACAGCATATACTTAGGGATAAAGGTATTGATATATCTATTGAGCAGTTTAATAGATATTATGCACTTGCAAATGAAGAATTAAAAAGAACTGTATATGGATTAGTCGGCGATCCAAGTGGTTTCGAAACTGAGGGTCAAATAAAAGACGAGCTGCATCCATTTATTTCGTCTACATCTTTATACCCTACAGCCGGGCTTGTAAATTTACCAGTTGACTATTGGCATAAAATAACAGCCACGGTTGCTGATTCAGGAGTTGAAATAAAATTTGTTACATCAGAAGAGGCGTTAAGAAAGAATAATAATTCAATTACAGCTCCTTCTTTAAAGTATCCTATAGCAGAATTAACGGCAAGCAAATTAAAAGTATATCCAACTAGTATAGATGAAATTGATTTTGTATATTTAAAAATAGGTAACAAGCCCTCTGTTTCAACAAAACTAGAAAACGGGATAATGGTATACGATACAGTAAATTCTACAGAGCCAAATTTTAATAAAGATAAATTTATAGATTTAATTAGGATTATAGTTAGTTACTTAAGCGTGCCAATAAGCCCCGAACAGGTTTTATCATATATGGAACAAAAGAACGAAAGGGTTTCTAAATGAAATTAAGCACTATATATAAAAACGCGCATACAACATTAAGCAAAGATGGAGATGATGGGGTTATATCTATGGATAGATTTAACTCTTTGCTTGAGTCAATAAACTTAAGCTTCATAAAAGATAAGCTTGAAGAACAATTTACATTAACACCGCAAGGGTTTGCTATACCAAAATCTTTATATTCTTCTAAAATAATAAATAATCTAGTAAGAAGAGCTAACATAAGTGTTTCTACTGACGGTAGTGAAAAGTATTTTGTAGCATCTAATCCATCATTAATGTACTTTATATCAGCATCTTGCACTTATAATGACACATTTAAGAAACTGGATTTAATATCAGACGAAGAGTTAAGAACAAGACTTTCAAATGTGTTATCAAAGCCGATAGACGAAAATCCGGTACTGATACAAAGGGTTAATAAATATTTATATTGCTGGCCTACGGATATAACTTTAATAACATTATCTTATATAGGAATTCCAGAAACTCCACATTTAGATTACTATATAGACGCTAATTATAATAAAGTGTTTATGAATGAAGGCGATTCAATATATATTAGTAATGGTATGCAATATAGCAATGGAAGTACATCTGGAATAGCTCAATCAAAAACAAAAGAGCTTCAAATCCCCGAAGACATGCATCCTGCGTTTCAGGATTATTTAATAGAAAAACTTTCAATCATGATAGGAGATCAATATATAAATCAAGTATCTATGGCTAAAGAGCAGGTGGACCAATCTAAATAATTATGAAAAAGATAAATTTCATTGATCAAATACATGAAATGATTGGAGATCCATTAAGAAAAAAAGTGGAAAAACAAATCATTGAAGTTGCTTTAAATAATGCGTATAATCAAATTGTATATGACCTTGTATCAAAAGGAGCTAGAAATTTTGACTTATGCAGAAAAACATTTACAGGAATATCAGTTACCTGGGATTCTACTCAGGGCGTGTATTATTCTAATTATCCAGCTGCGATAGTCCCGTATGTTAATGAGTCAATGATAGTAAATACAGTTCAGGGAAATGGATTTAGATTTTATCCAACTACTGAGCAAAATATACTGCTTACCGAAGGATTACTTTGTTCGTCTCAGGACAATCTAATAAGAACATTAATAAAGAGAGAAAGGATTGAATTTTATAACATGGAGAGCCTTGATGTAGAAGACATAGAAAACGGATCAGCCCCAACGCCAAGGGTATCCACAATTAAAATGAATCTTGCAATTGAATTTTCAGGATTTGATGATGACGATGAGGTTTACATGCCCATGGGTAGAGATTATGAAGTCGTTCAGTTAGCGCTTGATTTAATTAGAAACGAACCAATTATAAATCTAAGAAATGAGTGATACAATTAGCATACAAACACTTGACTCAGTTGTAAATAAAGCGTTGCTTACGTTACCTGAAAACCAAAGGAGTTTATCTAATAGAGATAGGTTTCTTGAGTTTGCCATTGACGCACTTAGGAATCTTAGGCTCACAACAACGAATTCAGGGGCTAAAACCGTTAAAATAGAGCCAAATGCTGTAAATAGATTTGATTTTCCTTATGATATGGAGCAGTTTATATCGCTTGGCGTTCCGGTTAACGGTAAAATATGGTGGTTAACAAGAAATAACGATATTATAAACACAAAAACGGTAATTGGAATCGACGAAAGCCTAGATGAAGACGACGGAGAGGGGATAGACTTAGCTGTTTCTCAATCAGATTCTTTTGATTCTATAGGCGGTATAAATTCACAAGGATACTTTACTCTTGACTTTGAAAACAGGGAGATAATAGTAAACGCAAACACACGAAGCGAGCTTCTACTTAGATACATAAGTTCAGGTATAAATAATTCTGGAGAAACATACATAGAATCTAAATATATAAGGGCCATAATAGCTTATATATTATGGATGGATGTTGACTACGACAGAACTGCTCCAATGAATATGAAAGAACAATATAAGAGTAGGTTTGAAGAATCAAAGAATGAAATAAAAAGAATAGAAGCACCCGGACTATGGGAGCTTTTAGATGCATGGAACTCTAAAAGTATGAACTCATAATGGAAAAAGAAACAATATCATTCTCTGGTAAAAAGATGAATAGTGACGATTCGTTGGATGTAATGCCAATGGGCGACGGCAATAGGCTAGATGTTGTTTATCCAAATGGAGATTATTCAATACTTGAAAATACAAGGATACTAACAACATATAGCACATCACTTCCTCCAGGAGAAAACGTTGTTATTGGCAAGTGCCCGGATAAAGAAAATAATGCAATCATATACTTCATTGCTAACGGTAGTGGTAATGATGTAATACGGAGATTTTATACGGACAATTCATTTCAGGATTTATCATACGCTAAGGATTGGGGTTTCGATAAAAACTCATATATTAAAAAGGCGTTTATTATTGGGCATGGCGATGAGTCTATGTTGTTTTTTATTGATGGATTAAATGAGTCCAGACTCGTCAATATAAAGTCGCTTATAGACGGGGATTATGCAGACATGTATAGTGCGGATATAAATTTAATAAAACATGCCCCGATATATAAGCCTACGCTAGATTCTTTTCACGAAACAGATACGGGTATAAAAAATGAAATATTCCAGTTTGCTTATAAAAATGTATTTAGTAACGGTCAAAAAAGCGTAGCTAGTCATTGGAGTGATGTTGTTTATGATTATGGAAACGAGTTTATTACATCTACGATAAATGAAGGTATTTTTTCAAGAATAAGATTAAGTATACAGGTAGATATAGACGTTAAACAGGTAGAGGTATACGTTAGGAAAGCCGACATAGGAGGTGGCGTTTCTGGTAGTTGGATGTTTTATGATAAGATAGACGCTGTTTACGGTTCAAATTATTATGATTTTAAAAATGATAGGCAGGGATATGTGGTAGATCAGCAAGACTTCATATCTCTTGAAGATTATGTTCCAATAAAAAGCGATTCGGCAGAGTTAATAGATAATAGAATAATACTAGGTAATAATAACGTTGGATTTGACGATCCAGACGTAGACGTAAGTATAACATTGGGATTAAAAGACAATGATCCGGCAGATAGTGTATATTATACAACCCAAGTATTCAATCCTTACGGAACACTTTCAGGAATAAATGTAAAAGGAGCTTTAGGTAAAGGAATTATATCATACCAATTAGTTATAGTAAAGGCATTAGATGATGAAATAGTTGGAAGAGAATCGTACGTATTTAATTATGAAACAACAGCTTCCAGTTCTGGATATGTGTCTAATTCCGCTATTATAGATGAATTTGTTAGGCAAATAAACTTACAGACAAACTTCACCTCTGGAGGAAGCAAGATTGTTGCATCATCGGTAAGTGGTGGATATCCAAATTTGCTTAGGATAGTTAATAATGGAGGGTCGTCAGAATACTTCTATGCTTATTGTATTAGTAGTCCGGTTTTAGATAAAAACACATCTCTAAAAATAAACTCATCTTTAAACGTAGCTATGAGGTATTATTATCCAGAGGGTAGGTGTGGAAATGTTGTTGCACCAACTACGATAAACGTACTTCCTGGATATCTTCCAGAAAAAGGATGGTCTTTATTGTATAACATAAGTAGCTTACCTCCAGATGGAGCTGTTGCGTATCAGTTCATGTTAGGAAATCAATCTATATTGAGTCATTTTTCTATCCCAATATATACCGAAATTGGATATTCAGATACAGATATTGAAGTTATTGGGAATTATTTTCATTTAGATATAGACAAAGCAATAAATAGATATTACGATTTAAACCCATCTACAAATATAAATAATTTTACGCTTCAAAAAGGCGATAGAGTATTTATCAATGCCCGTGTTTCTGACACGTATATGACAGATATCGTTAATAATCCACCATACGACTTTGAAATATACGGTATAACCGACGATAGCAAGATCATTCTCCCGTACATATCGCCAGACAGCCAATTTAATATAAGCGAGCTTAAGATTTGTATGTTTGAATTTTACAGACCGTCAAAAAATTACGATAATGAAGATTTGGTATACTACGAGATAGGCGATGTATTACCAATTGTAGGCGGATATCATCAAGCAACCGCACGAAGCGCTGTTACAGCAGTAAATCAAGACGCAACACACAACGCGTACGGAGAAATTAACTTCTATAATGTATACAGAATAGACCAATTGGTTGGAGATTACATGACAGAAGGAACTGTATTTAACGCAGCTAACAGGGTTAAGCCAATAATTGCAAGAATAGAGTCTAAGTCATCGTCTTTATTGTATGACTCTAAATTCATACCAACAGGAAGATACGGAGTTATAAGCACAAATACAATAAACAGAACGGAAAGAACTTTGATTTATGGCGGGAAATACGTATACGGAGACCTGAATTACAACGAGATAAATAGGTTTGCGAATCAGCCAACATATTTAAGTGATGAAAATGGAGATGTTATCGGATTAGAGTTAAGAGGATATACTCTTTATGCGTTTCAGCAAAATAAAATAAATTCAATACAGCTTAACAGGGTGTCTATTCAGTTATCGGACGGATCTACTCAGGCTGTATATTCTGGAAATTTACTAGGAGATATTACTCAACTTCCTCAATCTGTTGGATGTTCAGATTCAATGTCTATACATAAAGATATATATAACATTTACTTTTATGACAGGAAAACATCTTCTGTATATAGACTTGGGCAAGATGGGTTAAACAATATATCTTCGGTATCTAAAATGAAGAGTTATTTTGAAACATTTTCAAAATCCGTATTATTAAATGAAAGAAACTCGGTAAACTTTAATATTATAGGTTCATTTGACCCCGTAAAGTCTATGTATCTTTTAACCTATTCAGGTGTTTTCCCTCCTACATTTCAGACAGTTGGTTATCATGAACCCACAAATTCATGGTTGTCATACTATACAAACGCACCTGAAATGTATGGGTCTATAAATAACAACAGATTTTTTTCATTTATATCAGGGGCTATTAAAGAACACCACATAAACCCAACGAGGGTAAGTACTGGATATGTTGAGTTTACATTCAATAAATACCCATCTAATGTAAAGATATTTAGAAATATAGAAATAAACGCGGAGCAAGCGTGGATACCATCAGAAGAAGGCGATGTGCTGATAGATAAAGACTCTAAAGCATATCAGCAGCCGTCATATGAGTGGATATACGGTAAAATGTCGTCTTTATTAAAATTAGGTCACTTTAAAAACTACGAAGGTAGATGGATAGCTAGATTTCTTCGTAATATGTTAAATAAAAAAGGAGTAAGTCAAGGAAAGGTCGGATTAGTAAACGGGGGCATATTAAAGGGGAATACGGCTACAATTAAGCTAAGAAACGCAAATACTGATTATAGTTCATTGAAGACGGTAACAATAGGATACGAAATATCAAAATAATGATTCAATTCAGGACAATAAAAACACAAGAAGATTTACAGAAAGCAGTTGATCTTTGTGATGAAAACGGCATTCAGATAACATCAAATAACGAGGTTTTATTTGGAGCTTTTGATGGAGATAAAATGGTTGGGCTTAGTGCATTAAAAAAGATTTATCAAATAGAGCCAATAATAAATGTATCTGGACACGGTTATGTATCAGGGGTTCTTTTAGAAAAAGTTATTGCTTGCGCATCATTATTAACAAATAAGGTGTTTGGTTTTGTATCAAGGAAGAAATATTTAGATTTATACGAAAGAGTTGGCTTTACAATTTTAGAAGATGCTACTATGATAGAAAAGGACGTTTAAAATTATAGTATATTTGTATAAACATTAATATAAATGGGAGCAAATAAGAAAAATGCAAACCTATTAAGTAAAGAATTCAACAGATCATCAGAACAGTACAGTTCTGGAATGGCTGAATTAAAGAATATTAGTGAAAATTACGCTAATAGGTATGATTGGAATATGAAGGATGTTGGTAACTTACTAGCCAATACCCCAAATATAGATTTATCTAAATTTTCAGGAGACCTTACCGATATAAGCTCGCAATTTGGAGATGTAATAAACAACTTATCGAGATCAAGTAACGCGACAACAAGCGGTGTAAATAAATACATGGGCCAAGGTAATGAGCGCATATCTTCGATGGTTGATGAGGCTTTTTCTGGCGCAAATGATTATTTAAAACAAACAAAGTCTTTAGCTAATTCAAATCTTCCAGGATTAAATATATTACAAGATCAGCAAGGGTCTAATTTAGCCAGCTCAATACAGCAATTAAAAAGCCTTGGTGGAGGTAATTCTGGAAATATAAGCTCTCTTTTAGTCGGAGATCAAGCTAACAGATCTAATCTGGCGCTAGAGTCAGCCAGATATAAAACTCAGGCAAAACAAAATTTAGCAGGAGCTACATTAAACGCAAGCGGCGTTAAGGCTGGAGCACTTCAAAACGCGGCTAATTATAGCGCAGGACAAGCTGGAATGGCATTAAATACAGGCGCTTATCAGCAGGGTATAATGGAGCAGCAGGCCGGATTGTTAGGAAAACAGGCAAACATAACTAATATTAAATCTCAAATGGCTCAAACAGAGTTTAACCAAAATGAATTGTTGCCTTGGATGCAGAATTTACAATGGAGCCAAAATCAAGCCTTATCAAACGACCCTCTTGCACTTAGGTCTGATGTTGCAGGATCTATGATTGGAATGGGGCAAGCTGGAGTAACCGGGGCAACACAGGGTATGATGCAAAATAATTTAGCTCAACAACAATTATGGATAGATATAATTGGAGGAGTAATACAGGGAGGGATAACGGCTGCCGCAATGATCTAAACCATGGCTATAATTAAACAATATAATACTCCTAATTACGGGACGGCGCAAACAGATATAAGTCCAATAACATCTGGACTAACAAGTCTTGTTGGTACATTAGCTAAACAAAAGAGTCTAGTTGACAAAGACCAAGACTACAAAATGAGGTCTATTGAAAAAGCTAAATTAGAACTAGATCCGGTAAAAGATCTAACCCCTAAAATGCAGGAAAACGCAGTTAATAAGATAAATGAATTAGAAAACAATATAGCTGAAAAACTTACATTTGAACAAGACACCAAAGGATTTAAAAAACTTAAAAGAGTAATAGGATTAGAACCTAAATTAACTGATGATGAGTATATAAATATAATTAACGAAATTGGTTCTGCATCTAAGGAGTTCGATAAGTGGAGGAATGAATTTACTGAGTTTGGGAAAGAAGACGCTGAATATAAAAAAAATCCAGAGAAATATGATTCAAGACAATATCAAATGAGTCTTGATAACTTTTATAAAACAGGAGAAAGACCGCTAGATAAAAACGGTAAACCAAAAAGTATATTATCTCCCGCAGCAAAAAACGTGTATAAAGAGGTTGTGTCTAATGAAATGGATTCAAGATCAGCCGCAGACAAAGAGAAAAAAGTTACTAGAAACGGAATTTATATTACTGAAGAAGTAAAAGGACTTCCTCCAGAAATTCAAAATCAGACATACTATGCAAGAGCAGAACAAGATGCCGGATTTCAGAAGGGGCTGGTTAATTCTCTTATAGCATATAATGGAATGAGTGAAGAAGATAAAATATCTTACGTTATGGGGTCTATAGATCCAAATGCATTTAGCGTAGATCGTAACTCTTTACCGGATAACTTAAAGCCACTGTACGATGAGAACGCGAAAATAAGAAGAAGTGAGGTTGAAAAGATGTTTGCCGATCTTAAAAATAACAACGAGTACGCACCGGAACTTATAGAGGCTGCCACAGATTTCGGCGCGCACATACTTAAATTACCAAGTAAGATTGGCGAAGGATACTCAAGGACAGAAATAGACCCCGCTAAAGACCCTGATAAAGAAGACATAACTCCGCTTCAAGAAAGAAAAGTAAATTTTGCGGGTGTTAATTATGATAATTACGTAGATTTATCAACTGTATCAAGTGAATATACGGAGGTTTCAAATTACAAGTTACCGAAAAACTCTATGAAATTCGTTGAAAAAATAAACCCAAGCACCGGGGCTACTATTCCTATAAATGCAAAAGGGAAAGATTTGAGCAGAATTAAAATAAAAAATCCAATAGAAACAAAAACTGAAAATAATTATACAATAGCTGGGTGGGATAAAAGTAAAAACATCATAAGGCTTGTGCTTAAAGATAAGTATCATCTTGAATCCGGAGAACAGGAGTCTTATATGGTTCCTTATAGAGGTAATGAATATTTAGTAGAAGACACTGTTAAAAAAATGCAAGGAAAGAACGCTACCGCAATGCCAAGCACTGAATTAACAGAAGGTTTTTTTAACCCTTAATTAATATATAATGCCAAGCACTGGACTATTAGACTTATATAATAAAATGTACGACACAAGGTTGTACACAAAATCATTTGAAGATTTCTCAAACCAATACGGTACTGAAGAAAGTATGAGTGCTATTTATGATATTTTATCTTCAAAGACGCTAAACGGTAAAAAATTAGTAACCGTAGATAAAAAAACGTTTAGAAACGCATATTACCCACAATTAAAAAAAAACGAAGATTCTATATCAGGCTCGAAAGAGATGGGTACAACTCAAGAATCGTCTTCGGCTTTCGCTGAAAGCAATATCGGGAAACAATTAAGCAAGCCGTTTTTAGAATCTACTTCGAAAAGTACACCTGTACAAGGACAAGGCTCTTCATTGACTTATGTGGAAAGTAATGTAAGCCAGAAAATTCCTGAGATAAGTAATATACAAGAGAATCCAGAGCAATTACCTGAATTATCTACGGAAGATCAGAAGATAAAGACTGATTTAAGTGGTTTGGTCCCAATAAAAGACTTATTAGGTAATCCTGAAAATAAATCTCCATTCACTCAGGATGATATTGATAATTTAATATCGGTAAGCCATAAGTTAAATCCATTAACACCACAAGAATCAGCAAAAGTTAGATCAGAATACCAAGCTGAACAGGATAAATTATATCATGGTAAATATAATATGACAAGAAGTGAGTATATATTGGCAGGGATGAATAATAGTTTAATAATAAAAGGACTTTTTTATACGCAAGACTTAGTTGGAGTAGCAACTGATCCTGATAGAGATAAAAATAAAAGTATATTTACATCGGCTTTAGAAATCTATCAGAAAGATCAAAAAGCGATTGAAGAATATATGTATACTTATACCCCTTCTCTAGTAGATAAAACCGCTAATTTTGTTTTGGGTATGGCAATAGATATGCCTTTATTTGGTGCATTAGGTAAAGTAGGTGTTTATGGAGGTAAATTATTAACTAAAGGAGGATCTTTTGTATCTAATTCTTTAATTAAAAAAGGGGTTACAGAAGCAGTGGCCGAACAGGTAACAACTAACGCTATGAAAAGATTAGTTCCAAAACTAATTGAAGGAGCTTCAAGCGGAGGTACTGCGTTAGGGGGTTATGATTTTCTGCTTGAAACCGAAAGACAATTAGCTGACGGTGCTAGTTTCAAAGATATTGAATGGAAAGAATCTTTACGTGAAGGAGGTGAAGGGGCTGTATTAGGAAGTAGTATTAGCTTATTGGGGTTCGGATCGAAATTACTTGAAAACGCAGTATCTAAAAATGCTACTACTAAAATAGGCCAATTATCATCAAAGGCTGGCATTAAAACAGGTGAATTCGTGGCTGAAAACGCTGTATTTGTTTATGGATCAGCTGCAATGAGTAAAGACCAATCTATAAAAGATGTAACGCTTGGTGATTTAGGTGAGTCTATGGTTATGTTAGGCGCTTTAAAACTGTCTAATAAATTTAACTCAGGAAGCAATAGGATTCCAAAATCAACTTCATTCAAAAAAGGTAAGGCAAATACAGGTGTTTACAGAGTAGATTTTACTTCGGATGATTTAACATCGGTATCTAAATCTACCGGAAGAGAAATTAAAGAAGTAACTGATATTACAGCTCCTGAATTAGAAAATATAACTAAAGACCCTAATGTATCAATTATAACAAAGCAAAAGGCATTATGGGCTTTAGAAGGATTAAGACCTGAAGTAGATAAAATACCTGTTGATGTACGTACTGAAACTAAAGATGGCATAACTGAAGTTTCTTACTTAAATAAAACGGGTGACGTTATTCATAAAAAAGCGTTCACTGATAAAGTAGAAGCAGATAAAGAAGCTATTCAAGTATTGGAGAATATAAAAGATAATTTAAACAGAGAGAAATCAGGTGTATTAAAACCTGGCGAGATTATAGAAGTGTCGAATGAACTTGAAGGAACTGGATTTGACATGGATTCTTTCAGACAATCATTTGAAAAACCAGTAGAAAAAAGAACATCGGAAGACAGAAAGGTAATTTCTAAATATAACAACGCTGTAAGAGATTACAAGATTAAAAAGTTTAGGGAGAAAACGGGCGCTGAACAGTTAGTTGATTTTAAGCTAAAAAACGAGACTTTTGAGACATTAGACGATATCAGTAGAAATGTACCAATTATTAACGATCGCTTAAACTCTGCATCTAATGACTTGTATAATGAGTATAAAAGACTTGATAAGAGCAGAGATTCTGACACAAGAACAAATACACATAAAGAGATTAGTGATGCGATGGAATTTCTTGGAAAAGAAATAGCCAATTTACAAAACCAAATAGAGATTCAGAAAGGTAAAGGCAGGTTCTTCAACTTAAAAAGTAGAGGTAATGAAGCGGCTAAAACAGAAAAAGAAACTAAGTCGGTAGAGGAAGTTAAGCCAGCAGAGAAAAAGCCTATTGAAGACGTAATTTCGAAACCGTTAGATACTAAAGACGAAGCACATATAGCCGAGCTTGAAAAAGTACGTAATGAGGCAATGAATCCAGAAGTTAAGCCAGTAGAAGAAGTAACGCAAACAAAGTCTAAAGGATTAGAGGATTTAGGAATTGATAAATACGAGCCAGAAAAAGTATCAACCGAAAAGACTTCTGAGAAAAAGTTAGGTAAACTACTACAAAGTGATTATGGTAACATAAGTAAGAAGCATGACATAAAATACGATGGAGAGAGCGTTGGATACGTTGATACTTTTGAAAACGATAACTCTGCTACCATCGCAAATATTCGCATTGAAAAAGGACAAGGATTAGGGATGGGTAAGGATACTTTACGAGACTTAAACAAACAGTTTAGTAAAGAAGGTAAGGTATTGAAATCTTCCGACAACCAAAGTGTTGACGCAAAGAGGGTGTGGGAATCGCTTGTTAAGTCAAATGAGGCAGTTAAGATAGGAGATACTAAGTACGAGATGAAGCCTATTGAAACTGTAACAAAAGATATTACAGAATCAAGAGTTGAAAACAGAATCGAAAAACCAACAGACAATGCCACAGAGAATGGAGAGACACCTAAAGAGACTGGCGATGAGACAGTTCGGGACAACAGAAAGCAAAGCGGCCAAGAGGCTGATTTACGGTACAATGAGAAAACTGAGTTGGAAACCAGAACAAGAGAAGAAAGATTAGCAGAAGCTAATTCTCAGGAGGAGTTAGACCTACTTATGTCAGAAGGTCTTTATTCAATAAATGATAAAGAGTTTGTAGAAAAGAGGGATTTAGCATATAAGAATGGATGGGAAACAAAAGCAGATGTTCTGAACGAAAGGACTAAAAAAGTAAATGAGTTAATAGAAAATGAAGGTAGAGATAAGCCTAAAGCTGAGTCTATTTTTCCTGCTATTTTTGAATTTATGAATGCTACTCCTTCTGACACTCGGAAGTTTATTAATAAGTATTTTTCAAGAAGTAGAAACGCGCCGAAGGGAGTATTAGATGAATTTACTAAGAAGCGAGGTCGTGTAGCAAAGACTACTAATGAGATTAAATATATAATGAACGACCTTTATAAGCAGGCCGATTCATTAGTAAAAGACAGTGAGAGAAGGGCTGCAATGAAAGGTGAAATAATGAAGGCCATGGAAAGTATAGGAACTACTTCTAAATCCCGATCAGATGCGTTGATTAATATAGATCCTTCATTACATCTTAATATATTAGCTGCTAGAGAAAAGATAGATGTTTTATCTGATCAACTAAAAGAGAGAGGGATATTAAACTCTGAAACGGCAGATAAGAATACGGGGTTATATGTATCTCGTACTTACAAAAAATATACAGATAAAAATTGGACTTGGGATAAAATAGATAACTCATTAAAAGAAGCTGCGGCAAGAGTTATTGAAAAGTACTTTCCTAAAGCTACGTCTGAAGAGGTTATGGGTATGTTAAAATCTATGCTATTAAAAGACGGTATTAAGAATTTAGTAACCTCATCTCCATTAGGAAATTCGAATAGAAGCCAATTAAAAGCGCGTTCTCAATTCTTAACTGACAACCCAGAGATAAGGGAATTTTTGGGTGAAAACAGAGACCCTAAATATGCTATAACATCTAGTGTCGTTAGGATGTCTGAAATGTTAGAGACTCATAAAATGCTAGAGGCTATTACTGATAATATGCTAAAACAAGGTTTATTAAGTAAAGGTATTGATGGAACTAAAAATCACACTGCTAAAATAGGAACTGGGAAAGCATTTAAGATATATCAGGATGAAAACGGGGTTACTATAAGTGAAAATAAAAACTCAAAATACAATCCAATCAATCAGTATTACACCAAGCCTGAAATAGCCGAAGCGTTCAATGAGTTTTTTGAAAGAGATACTTCATTAGGCGTAGGAGGCAAGATATGGACAAGTGCTGTAATTGGAGCTAAAATTTCTAAAACTGTATTATCAAGTAAAAGTATAGTTAGAAACTTTTTATCCAATCCTATAAACGTTTTAGCTAATGGGAATATAAATATTCATAAGGTGATTGCGGAGGTAGTTTCTAGGAGTAAAACAAAAGAAGGAAGAAGGGAATTGTTGAATGAACTTAACGAACAGTCTATATTAGGAGATAATATGGAAACAGGTGCGTTACTCCATAATATGAGTGACTTAAATATTAGAATGGACGGATTAGAAAAAGCTAAGTCATTACCAAAGAAATCACTAGAAATAATGTTCAAGGCGTATGAGTTAGGTGATGATTTTTGGAAAGTAACTCGATACTTTTCTGAAAAGGCTACTTATAAAAAAGTGTACGAGAAAACGATGTCTAAAGACGCAGCGGAAACTAAAGCTAGAGAAACAGCATCTAAGATAGTTCATGATTCAATGGCGTTTTATTCACAAGCACCAAGGTTAGTTCAAATGATGAGAAAGTTTCCGGCTACTGGTACTTTTGTTACGTTCCCTTTTATGACAACCGTGAATGCTTTTAATACCCTTAAACAAGCTACTATTGAAATGCGTTCTTCTGAGACATTTGGAATAGGATTAAAAAGAGCCTCTGCATTTCTTGCTACAACTTCTGCTCTAAGTCTTATTGCAGCTAAAATGAATAATGATGAGGGTAAGAGTATTAAGGACATGGAAGATTTACGTAGATTCCTACCTAAATATTTTAGAAATGATATTATTGGATTAAAAAGTACTGGTAAAAACGGAATTTATACATATCAGGATTTAAGTTATATGGATTATTATAACGCGGTAACTGGGCCTACGAGATACTTAACGAGAAGATGGTATTCGCAAGGAGATCTTACAACTGAAGACTTTAAGAGGTCTGCACTAATATTTACAGAGCCTTACACGTCTAAAGACATTATTTATAAGATGGCTAATGATCTTTGGAACAACATGGATTCAGAAACCCATAGAGAAATTTATAGAGAAAGCGACGATGACAAGTATAAAAAAATAACAAACCATGTATGGAAGGCTTTTGAACCCGGAACAATGACCGACATAAAAAGGGTGCTAGATGTTAAAAGGTCAGAAGGTGACTGGAAGCCAATACTTAGAGGAATGTTTACCGGATCTCAAAACAGAGAACTCAATATAGAAAAATCAATGAGTTTTTATATTATAAATGAATTACAAAATAACATAAAAAGCGCAAGGGGGATATATTATGATGAAAAAAGAAGAAAATCAGCAACAAAAGGAGAGATTCTTGATGCTAAAAACAAGTCAGAGAGAGCTATAAACAACTACATACTTGATATGCACGAAACGATAAAGGCGGCTATAAGGCAGGGGCTTCCAGAAGGAAAGATAAAAGAGATAATATCAAAAACAAGCTTAAATAAAGAGATAAGTAGATCCATAGTTTTAGGAACAGAAATATCAATAGATAAAGATGGATTTATAGTTGAAAAAATTAGGAATTAATTATTAATTATATTTGTTAAAACTTTACGCGATGAAAAAACTAATTGTATTTATTATAACTTTAATCTGCCTATCATCTATGGCCCAAGATAAAACGTTTATAATTGAGTTTAACGGAAAGGTAAGCGGAACCGACACATTAATATTTGACGGTAGAAACGGAAGTTGGTTTAAGGACTTTACTGTAATTGATATAAACGTAAGGAATCCAGAGGACGCAACAGGTGCTTTATATCTTGGAGGCATAATGGGTGAAATGAGCCGTATAATAGGGGAGAAAGATTTTAAATTTATGGGGCAATACAGCGACATAGAAATAGCTCCAATTTTAACGGACATAACCGGAACGGTATTGCTACCAAGTCCAGATACAACGTGGTACGGAGTTAAGTTGTCAATTTATAATTTTCCGTGTACAAAGCCAGCAATATGGTATGTGCCAAATACTTGCGATTCTGTAGATATGAAGATTATTTTTTCTAAATAATATGAAAGCCGAAATTAAAATCCCGGTATTTGGATTAATATTAGCTGGGTTACTTATTACATCTATAATAGTTGTATTATCTGTACTTTATTTTCACGCTAAAGAAGTGAAGAAAATAGAGGCTAAATACGAAGAATATAAATCATACACAATAGAACAGATAAACCAAAAAAGTGACTCTATTAACGTATTAAACGGAATTATAAGTAAATTAAAGATACGTGAAGATAGTTCCAAAATGGAACTTACTTCTTTACGCGAGAAGCTAAACTCTAAATTAATAAAACTAGAAAACAGGTCTTCGATCGAAGCGTATAAAGAAACCCTAACATGGCTTTCAGATCCGATTGATTCCAGCGAATTTATATATTCAGGAAATCAAGTAAAAGAAATACAAAAAGAACATCTTGAGAAGATTAATTCAATAGAGATTAATGAAGTTTATGCGAGATACGCAATTACACTAAATGAAAGCATTAATAGTTTAGAAGAGAAGTGTAAAAAGACGGAAGAAATAGCCTATATGAAGGATAGTATGCGCATAAAGGAGATGTCTATGATTAATGAATCTCTTACTGTTCAAAAGAAAAAAAACAACAGATTAAAAATAGTGATTCCGACTACCGGAGCGTTAGGAATAATTATGGGCGTTTTAATTGCTTTGTAAAATACGTTAAAAATAATTTGTTTTATATATTTATATATTGCATATTTGCATATATAAACATATAAGACAATGGGTAGAAAAACAGTACAAGACAGAGCAAATCCAGTTCAGGTTTATATCAAACAATCGAGAATAGATGAATTAGGTGGTATTGAAGTTACCAGAGAAAAGGTGATCGGGTTTTTGCTATCTAAAAAAGCGATGAAGTGAAACGTTGAGTGCGTGGTTATTTAAACCGGACACAACACACATAACTAAAATAAATATAAATCATGGCTACACTAGAAAAATTAATAGTAAAAAAATTAGATGAAGTACTGAGATATTTCTCTCCATACATCCCAGTTGAAATAAAGGGAGATTTTGAATGGGTTGGAAATAACGTAGAGTTCGTAGAAAATAAAGATGGTAAGTATAACGCAATACGTACCGAGGAAGGAATAAAGGTATTATTATGATAACAACAAACACTCTTGAAGCTATAAATGACTTCGAATTAAATGCAAATGAATGCGATTTTATATCGCTTGGAAGTGGGTTTGTAAAGATTTATAATGACTTTCTGGATTCAGACAGGAATGTTTCAAGATTGTTCTGTATGCTAGATGAAGAGCATAGAGGAAGATTAATTAAGATAATAAATAAACGATGACAATATTAATTCCGTTAAATGCACTAAAAGTAAATAAAGGAATAAAGATTCATGAAAATTACTTTTCAGTACTAAATAAAGTAAAAGAATTTATTTACTTTGATAATTGCCCAGAAGAATTTCTTTATTGTTATGATGATGTTTTATTGGCCAAAAAGATAACTAATGTCGATATATTTAATACTTATCAATTTAAGTCAAACGATAAAGAGATTAAAAAGAACTCTAGCTCTCGGTGGGGAGTTACCGTGAACAACTCTTATTCGCTGGTTGGTGATGACCCATATAATTTTGAACACCACTTGCCGTTGATTTATAAACGCGATAAATTAAAAGAATTATTTGAAAAATTTGATTTTACTAAAAAAGACATACCGTACGCGTTAGCTACAACGTATTTTAATTATTTTAAAGAAGAGCAGTCTTATACCAATATGGGTGAATACAAAGCTGGATTTGAAGGATTTGGATTAGCTCGATGGACTTACCAACAAAATACAGTAAAGCAAATATCTGACGCTGTTTTAGGTAAAACATGGGTTAATTATAATGACGTTGGGTTATTTTGGATTCCAAAGAAGTACCCATTACAAGAATGGATAATAAAAACATTTAATAAAAAATTAAAATATGAAGTGGAATCAGGTTCATAAATACGTAATTAATCTTGAACGTAGAAAAGATAGATTAGAGTCAATAACCGCTAAATTAGAGGAGCAAAACATCGAGGCTATTATATGGCCCGCCATAGATGGATTAGAAATAAAAGTTCCTATATACAGCAGAAAAATAAAGGAGTATAACGCAGCCGGAATATTAGCGTGTATGAAGTCACATTATTCATTAATAAAAAATGCTAAATCAAGAGGTGTAAAATATATCGCTGTATTTGAGGATGATGCAATATTCAGCAATGACTTTAATGAAAGGATTAAATATTGCGAGGGAATGGATTTTGATATTCTTTATCTTGGAGGTCAGTTTAATAAAATGGGTAGAGACGTTTCAGCAACAGAAAAAAAGTACATATTTAAAGCAAAAAACGTAGGTGGAACTTATGCGTACGTAATGAGAAACACTGTATTTGATTACGTTATTGATGAGATGAATTTTAATTGGGGCGCAGACGAGTTCTTTGCAGAAAGGCTTCAAAAGATATTTGATTGCAAGGCGTTCATTCCATTTATGTGCGGACACGAAGATGGAGGGTATTCAGACGTAGCGAGACACAAAACAAAATGCCCAAATGTAAATAAAGACTTTCAAAAAAGGAGGATACTTTGAAATATATAACATTTAATTCATTGGGCAAATACGGAAGACTTGGAAACCAACTATTTGAAATAGCGTCCGTGATAGGTCTTGCAAACAGATACGGAGCTGAACCACGATTCCCTACTAATTGGAAATACAGAGGTAAATTCCCGAATATACCAGAAGAATATTTTGAAGACTTAGATTATGATATTCAGGTTATAGAGGATAAGTTCGAGTATTTACCGGACTTGTTAGAGAGTATTCCTGAAAGCGTTGTTGATGTGGTTGGGACATTACAATCAGAAAAGTACTTTGAACCAATAAAGCAAAAAATAAAGAATATATTGTTTCCAAGTGGAGTTGAATATCTTGGACCAAATAGTTGTGGGGTTCATGTGCGAAGGGGTGATTACGTAAACAATCCAAATTACGTGAATTACGAAGCTGACTATTATTTATCAGCCATAGTTAAATATTTTAACGATAACAACTATACGTTCTTTATATGCACGGATGATGTTGAGTGGGCCAAAGTTCATTTTATAGGCGGTCAATATGAAATATATGGAGTAGATGAGATTAATGATTTAAAAATACTTATTGGATGCAATAATCATGTTTTATGTAATTCTACATTCTCGTGATGGGGAGCTTATCTATCAAATTCTAATTTAGTGGTTCATCCGTCAAAAATATTCTCAGGACCATTATATAAGACACATTCCGAACTTGACTTCTGGCCAAAAGAATGGATTGAGCATATTACTAACATAGACATATCTGATGTTACGTTTATAATACCAGTAAGTTATGACCATCAAGACAGGAAGGATAATCTAAAAATAATATTAAAATTTTTATCTAAATTTTCAACCAACATAATAATAGGAGAGCAAGGAGGAGAGTATTTTAAATCATTTAGTAATACGACGCATTCAATTAAGTACATAAAGTTTACTTACAAGGAGTTTCACAGAACCAAGATGCTAAATAGGATGAACCGAAATTGTAATCAATTGGGACGCGGATGTTATTGTTAGTGAATTTCAGGTATATAAAATGGTTAAACTACTTAGGGAGAAGAAACAATTCCTTTGTATGTAACTACAAGAACAAGCTTTGGAAAGCAAGTTAAAACGGTTAACCGGATTGAGTTTGTTAACGTTGATTCTTGGGTAATGGCTTACGATAACGCAGACGGAGTGACATCTACCGTGTGGGTAGAAGAGGGGGCTTTTGAATTAATTAGGCTTACCACAACTCATACTATAAGTCAGATCAATCAACGCGCATCTACATCTTATAGTTATTCTGAAACAGGAATTTAACAGCTATTTTCGTGTTACAATAAAAAAGCCACAGCAAACGTTGTGGCTTTTTCTTTTGGTCCGAGTTAATCCTTTGTTAAAAACTTAAAAACCGAGAAAAGCATTCTTGACTTATCCTCGTCATATTCAAACCCAATAGTAATCTTGTGCTCAAAATCAAAGATAGTAACCGCTAAATCATGCATTGTTTTTAAGAACAAATCTTCTTTTTTCGATATTTCTTCTATCATAATAATGGTTTGTTAAGCAAATATATGTAATATTTTTGTATTTTTGAATAAAAACGCTATGATTGAGATAATTAATGATGAATTAAATGCCGACAGCCTATTTAAAACGCTGTGTAAAGGGTTTAATGATGAGTCTGAATTTAGCTCATACGTTAAGGGTTTTGTCAGGAATTTACAGGAACAGCTAATATCGAACACAGTAGAGAGTATTAAACTTAAAAACATAAAAGAGAATATAATCAAGAAAAATGAGGAGGATAGGGAATTTTACGAGATAATGGAATTGATTGACGATAAGATATTTGAAAGGTCTAATTTAGTTTCTCATTTAGAAAACAAAAGAAAGAAAAAAGAAAACGCTAAAAAATACAGGGGTAAATATGAAAACAGCAAGAGAAAGTCATGATACGACTAAGTTAGATGATATCAATAGCGTCATTCCAGAGAATAATTTTGTATTATGTCTTAGGCTTCACGACAACATAAACGACACAACTGAAAGCGGAATAAATAAAGCTTCTGAATATTACAATAGGGATCAGTACTTATCTCAAAATGTAGAAAGAATATTTCAAGTAGTGGCTATCCCGGGAAAAATAAAAGAAGAGCGCGGCTTCTGGATGACAGACTTAGATGTCAAGGTTGGAGATAAGGTTGTAGTTAGCTATTTTGATTCATTAAATTCTAAGGTTGCTAAAGTTGGTAAAAAAGAATATAGGTTTATTAAGTATTTTGGCATAGTTGCAATAATAAAAGACGATGAAATTATACCTGTAAATGGGAATATATTGTTTTCACCAGTTTATATAGAGCCGAAAAAAAGCAACATAATAGAAGTTATTCAAACTAAGAAGATCATTGATTATAGATTTGGTATCGTAGAAAAAACAGGAAAGCCAAATAAATACTATACAAAAGGTTATAATATAAATTACGACAAAGACATAGACATTAAAGTTGGGGATAAGGTGGTGTTTACAGATGCGTGGTCTAAGTTTGCTCCGGTATTAGAACACGAACTACACAGAAAGCTTGATAAAGAGTATTATTATTGCCAGCGATATCAGGTTGGAGGAAAAATAATATAATTTATATTGTGTATTTTTGATAAAAATAATCGGAAATAACAATGAGAAAAATATTTATAGTATTTGGATTATTAATTACAAGTATATGCGTTAATGCGCAATACTCAATGACAACTACTTTAGCTCAAAACTTTTATCAGTATAAAAATTATCTTGAAAACGGGAGCACTATTCAAGCTGTCAGATCGTACGAGAAGCTAATAAAAGGGAATACACTATATGACTTATATATTCAGGGGTCTTTAACCGGAAGGTCAAGCATAATGGATTCGGCTTATACTGAATTTAATGCACTATACGGTAAAACACATTCCTCTCCAACAATATCAATAGGTTCGCTTTCTTATTTAAATATAGACAGTTTAAGTTTTGATGGAGGCAGTACTTACGTTTATAACATACTTAGCGAAAGCGATGTAACCTCGTTAATAAACGGTGATGGAGTAAATGTTGAAGTAATAGACAGCCTAATAACAGCTGGATCTGTAGACTCTACTTTTTTGAATAATAAGCTTATAATATTTAGAGATTCTTTAGACGTAACAAACGATATAAGAGATTCTGTAATATACTGGATATCAGAATATTTCATAAATGCGGAAACTTATGACACATTAAAGATATCAACGTTTAATTTATTTAAAAACATAAATAATTCTTATTTCAATCTAAGTGGAGATGACGGTACTATATCGTTTCTTCCAAACGAGACTACGGGAGACAGAATACGAGGCAGCGATACTTCTGCGTATATTGAGTTTGGCACTACTGGAGTTTCAATTGCCTACTCTGGAATAGATGCAAAATATAACGGAGGTTATTTTACAATAGGAGACGGAGCAGATACACTGGCAACACAATCATACGCAAGATTATATTCAGGGTCTTCACAGGAACAATACTCCCAAGATAGTACGTGGGGAAGAATAACGACAGACACAATCAAATTAGGAACAATGGATATTTATAATCCTGGTGGGGATGTTGTTAAAATACGTAGAGGAGATGGGGTCGGCGGAATAAATATAAGCCCAATTCAGATTTACGGACTATCATCAACAAGTCCACTTATAGACTTTGTAACACCATCGTCTACAGACCCAGTATTTATTCCAAACTATAACGATGGGAATACCGGATATTCTTGGGTATCAAGCGGGAAACTAGGACTTGTTAGCTCTTCTGTAAGCACGTTTACGTCCGAGTATACGTCTTCTAAAAAGATAAACAACTTAATGGATTCTGCAATAACAACCCATTTAAACGCAAAAAGAATAACCACAGACTCAATCCATACCCTTAACGGATGGCATAAAAATATTGTATCATATCAAGATGTTCCGTCTTATAATTCAGTTAGGTCTGTTAGTCCGTCTGGCGTATTAAGGTGGGTAAATATAGACTCACTAGGGCTTAATTCTGCGATATTAAACCCTGATTCGGTTGCAGCCAGCGACATAATAAAAATGAGGATATATAATTCTACGGGAGAATATTTCGATAATGTAGATATAATAAGCGACACGTCTTTTGCGCAAATGTACTTAGGGTCTTCTGTTACGTCTGCAACAACTATAAATCCAAGCGGAGACGTGTTTCACGTAACAGGTACAACAACAATACAAACAATAAATTTACCAAGAATAGGCTTTGTTGGTGAAATAACAATTATATTCGATAGTGTAGCTCCACTAGGAACGTCTGGCAACATAAAAACATCGTTAACGCCAGATATAGATACTGGATATAAATTATTTTATGATGGTAATAAATGGTATGTAATTCAATAATATGAAAAAAATAACATATATAATTTTATTTATACAACTGTCAACTTATTCATTCGCCACAAATTATTATATAAGCTATAATTCTGGTAATGATAGTAATACAGGATTAACAACATCAGATCCAAAGAAAACAATAAGTGCAGCAAATACAATTTTAGCCACGTTTACCGCTGGAGATAGAATGTATTTCGAAAAAGGCAGTGTATGGAAAGAATCCGAACTGATAATGACAAGCAGGAACGGAACCGCGTTGTCTCCAATACAATTTTTATCTTACGGAACTGGCAAAGATCCAATTATTACCACGTATAAAGAACTTGGAACGTTTACATCTTTAGGTGGAAATAAATATTCAATAACAGACTCAGACTTACCAGATAACTATCTGAATACAATTACTTATGCTGATTACGAATATCCTTCTTATTATAATTATTTAGGATTCTTAAAAATAAACGGGGTTAGTTATGGAATGGGTAAATACCCTTCTGATAACAATAGTTATTTGACTGCCGATGATGTATCTGAAGACAATGTATCTTATTTATATGATGCAGCAGAATCGGGTAGGGCTTCTGGATATTGGAATGGTGCTCAAATGCAAGTTGGAGTAGGATTATTTACAGATGACCTAGCTAGAGTAACGTCATTTAGTGGGGGTCAATTTAATTTTACTACTTCAGATTGGGCTATATCAGCAGGTTCACCAGCATTATCAGGTCACGACCCAAGCATTTACAGATATTTAAAATACTTCCTTGTAAATCATACGAATTGCCTTTTAGATAATGGAGATTGGATGTACGCGAACTCTTCAAAAACAATTACAGTATATTGGGATTCAGACATTAATAATGATCTTGTAGAGCAAAACGTATTGCCTCATGCGGTTTATATTAAAGATTGTGATTACGTTAATGTATCTGGAATTAAATTTGAAGGTGGTTACGTTGCCACAACAAGATTTGAATCATGTAACAATTTGACGATAAATGGGGTTGATTTTAGTAACGGAGCCTATGCATTGTGCCTGATAGACGCAAGCGATAATGTTACGTTGACAGCAGATTCATTTAATTTATCGGCATCAAATGGTGTTTATATTAACGATTGCTATGATGTTTACATAAACGGTATAGACGTAGACTCGTGCGGTATAATACATTCACTTGGAGGAGATAGGGATCAATATAACAAACAAGGGATACAAGTTATACTCAACAAGGGTAGATTTGTGTTGCTTAATTCAAGTATCTCAAATACAGGGGCTTCTGGTATTGCTATTAAAGAGATACAGTCTGCCGCAACTCAGGATAACAGTAGAATAATTCGCGGAAATATATTTGAAAACTTCTGCGCTACAGTTAGTGATCAAGCTGGTATTTATTCGTATTATGGAAGGTATCCTTACGCTGGGTCTACTAAAGAGTGGTGTAAAAATATTTTAATAAACTCTACCGGAAATCCTGGGTGGGTTTATAATGGTAAAACTATATCACCCGCTATTTACCCAGACGAATGGGAAAATTACGTTAGAATTGATAGTAATATAGTATTTAATGTTCCGGCTTGCTACTACACACACGGCACGGACGGAAATTCATTTAAATACAATAAAGCTGTAAACTTTAATAAAGCAAGCGATTTAACTGGTTCAGGATGGACTCAGCATGGTAGCGGTTATATTGCTATACCTGACCGAAACGGAGAGATAAAATATAATGAGTTTGTTGGGCTAGATTCAACGGATATAATGGCTACTTATTTTCATTACTATGCATTTGCAGATAACGGGATGGATATCGACTATAATAAATACTCAAACATTTTTGACGTTGGTGGTAATGTTTTTGAGGAGTTTTCAGGGTATTCAGAATCTTATCATACGTTTTCATCTTGGAAGAGCCTTGTCTCAACTTGGGATGTGAATTCGAGTTATAACTATAATGGCGAAGTTTACAATACCGGATCTGGAATAGATAGAGACGAGTGGATTAAGTTCCCGATAAACGACAATAGATTAATAGCAGATACAATAAGTTTGCACTCGTGTGTATTTGAAGATATTGACGGAAACGAAATATCTGGATCTGTTATCATACAACCATTTGATGCGGTAGTTCTTTATTATAAATCTGGAAACGCAGACTCACTAGCTTTGGTTGAATCAGGAACGTTAGGATATTTATATGACTATACCCCCGAACCAACCGACACGACATCTACAAGCACAATTTCAGACACGCTGGCTAAAATAAATTTCACATTTGAGGGACATAACGCTACCGGATGGTATTCAATGACAGGAGGAACTTCTGGAAACCTTGACATAGGCAACGGAATATTCATGACATCCGATGGTTTAAGCGCAGGGGTTAGCGGAATTACAGGTGGACTTTGGGACGACTATGTTTCTGTAAGCTATATGTATCAGCCGAATTCAGGTATAAATATAGATTCATTTATGTTTACAGGAATAAACCCTGATTATTCTATAAACATAGACATAGGCTCATTTAGAAGTGATGAAACAGTTACAGAAAACAGAACAACATATTTCTGGACTAACCTATCTGAAGACACTCTCAGCGTAAACTCTGTTGGCAATCAATCTATATTAAGATTTGACTCGTTAAATGTATCTTCAGAAGGATCGTTTACACTATACGTAATGAACACAGAAGGAAAGTATAGTTATATTAACGGAGCCATAATAACACAGAACAGCCAAACAACATCTTTAAGGGTTAATGCGTTAAATATATACGAGAAATCAAGAGTAATAGAGCATAGAGGACTTGGTAGAATGGTCATAATCTTTAGCGATTATAAGGACAAGATAGGCTTTACAGGATTAATACTTAACTCTAATTACCTTGAAATGAACGGGCCTTATGTTATATGCGAGGGAGATTATCTTGATTTAGAGTGTAATGTAGTAGACGTGGATTCGTTTGTGCTTTCAAGCAATCAATTTACAGGATCTTTTGATGATGATCACTATAAATATGCAATATTTACACCGTCAGAAGCAGACGTGTCGCTTGGATCTGGGTATATTGTTGGAACTGTGTATAAGAATTTACAAGTGCTTTTAGATAGTTTTTTACTTACAATAAACAAACCTCCTGTAATGTATGTTGGAAATGACGCTACTCTTGGAGTTGGGATAGCGTATGGGCTTGGTTCTTATGGAGGATATTGGTCAAACGCAATAGACTCAAGATATAAAAATTTAAATGGAAGTGTTTATTATTATGAATATGGGCTTCACGATAGTTATACTCCAAGTGTTTTAGATCTAAACGACACTGTATTAATAGAGGGGTTAGCTTATGCATACTTCGGAACAGGGTGTGTTTCAGCAAGAGATACGATGAGTTTATTTATTGTTGACCTCACAAACCCGTCAGCGCCAACAAACTTAGATACAGTTTCAACAGGAAGCTCATATATAAGCGTAGAATGGACTACATCTACCGATAACGTTGGTGTTACTTTTTATAGGCTTGCTTTAAACGACGTTGTTATAGATTCTACATCTAATACGTTTTATACGTTTAATGGATTATCTTCATCCACTGAATACGAGTTAAAAGTAAATGCAACAGATTCGTATTATAATTACTCAAATTGGTCTGATAGCCTATTAATAACAACTAAGTCTACAGGAGATTACTCATTAGATACATTATCAATTTATGCCAGATATAGGCTTGAAAATGATTTTACAGACGAATATTCATCCTCGTTAAATGGTACTGGAATTGGAACAGATTCATTTTCATCGGACTCATTAATTGAGGGAACTTATTCATACGGGCAGTTATCAGCAGACGATAGATTTTACACCCCGGATTTAGTATTGGGTGACACGTTCTCTATTAGCATGTGGGTTAATCCGGTTGTGCTTGGTGGCGTTGAAAGGAGATTGTTTTCTACTCATAATAATAGAACCGACTCTGGTTTTGAGGCATACTTAACAAATGCAAGCGGACCTCATTATATAAGGACATATACAGGCAACGGATCTGCAAGCGATCTTGTTGTGTCAAGTTCCGGGTCTGTACTTGATAGTGTATGGAATCACATAGTTATTACTTTTGCTAAATCTTCAGCAACCGGAGTTATCGGTATGTATATTAATGGAATAAATCGAACTAACTCAGATCCATCAACGCTTGGTAACTTTAATTCTGATTCAATAATATATTTTGGCGCTGACCCGGATGCAGCAAATGATCTTTACGCATATATAGACGATATTCAAATATACAAGTATATACTAAATCAAAACGATGTAACAAGCCTGTATTCGTCGCCGGGAGATACAATATTGAAAATAGTTGACGTAGAATACTCCCCAACGGTTGTGTATAAAGCATCTAACCCAAATCCAGCTAACGGAGCTGTAAGTGTAGATAAAGACGATAACATAAGCTGGACCGGATCTGATACTTCTTATGTTTATGTTTCTTACGATAACGTTATAGATACTGCTGACTACCTAATAAAAACAACGTCTAAGTCATATTCTCTACCAACATTAACTTATGGGGATACTGTTTTTTGGAAAATAAACACATCGTATGATGGCGGGTATCTATTGGGTTACGAGTGGTATTTTGTGGTTCAGGATTACGTAGCTCCAATAAAAGCCTCAGATCCATCCCCGTCAAATTCGTCTATATATGTCGGGATAAACCCAACACTAACATGGACAGCTACAGATTCTAGTTTTGTATATTTTGGTACTGATTCAAGCCCAGATACTACGGAATTTGTACAATCAAACACAAGTAACTCGTACTCGCCCGGAACACTTGATTATGCAACAACGTATTATTGGAAAGTATCCGTACATGATGGCATTGGATGGGTAGAAGGAGATACATGGTCGTTTAGAACAATAAATGAACCAAGCTCAAGTTACGTAAGAACATTTCCGGGAGCCGTTGGCTATGGGTCTAGTAGTAGGGCTGCGTATGGTGGAGCTTCAGATCCAATTATACTTATTGTAGATACGGTATCTACGGGTAATTTTTCAACAGGAACAAACAGAGGGACTTTCAGGTGGTGTGTAGCTCAACCATATCCAAGGATTATATTATTTGAAGTTGGTGGAGTTTGGGATTTTACAGGAACCGGAACGTATAGAATAGACATAGATCAACCTTATTTGTCTATTTACGGACAATCAGCGCCGTCTCCC
>JAFGHP010000105.1 GCA_016930055.1 Candidatus Bathyarchaeota archaeon
GGACGCTTTGTTTGACTTGTGTAAAGGAGTATTGAAATGAGTAAAATTGCATTAATCACAGGGATTACTGGACAAGATGGTTCGTTTTTAGCAGAATTTTTATTGGAAAAAGGATATGAGGTTCACGGAATTATAAGAAGAAGCTCATTTTTTAACACGGGTAGAATTGAACATCTCTACATTGATGAACTATTAAAAGACATGCATATTACCAGAAAAGTACAACTTCATTATGGTGACATGACAGACTCAACAAATCTAATCAGACTTATTCGAGAAATAAAGCCGGATGAAATTTATAATCTAGCCGCTATGTCACATGTAAAAGTATCATTCGAAATACCGGAGTACACAGCAGATACAGATGGAGTAGGTGTGTTAAGACTTTTAGAGGCTGTCAGGTTTTTAGGATATGAGAATAGAACAAAAATATTTCAAGCTTCGACATCAGAATTGTATGGTAAGGTGAAGGAGGTACCTCAAAAGGAGACAACTCCATTTTACCCAAGAAGTCCATATGCGGTTGCGAAGCTTTATGGATATTGGATTACTAAAAACTATAGAGAAGCTTATAATATGTTTGCCGTAAACGGGATTTTATTTAACCATGAGTCGGAAAGACGTGGAGAGACATTTGTTACTAGAAAAATAACATTGGCAGCAGCAAGAATTAAAAAAGGTACTCAAGAAAAACTTTACTTAGGAAACATGGATGCAAAACGTGACTGGGGCTATGCAAAGGATTATGTTGAATCTATGTGGTTGATGCTCCAACATGATGCCCCTGAAGATTTTGTTATTGCTACTGGAGAGATGCATTCAGTTAGAGAATTTACAACCTTAGCTTTTGAAGAAGCCGGTATTGAACTAGAGTGGCAGGGTGAAGGTGTAGATGAAAAAGGTATCGACAAAGCTACTGGAAAAGTCTTAGTAGAGGTTGATCCTAAATATTTCAGACCTACTGAAGTAGAACAGTTATTAGGAGATCCAACCAAAGCTAGAACAGTATTGGGGTGGAATCCAACACAAACAAGCTTTGAAGAGTTAGTAAAAATCATGGTGAGGAGTGACATGAAGCTTGTTGAACGCGAAGAAAGAATTCGAAGAGAATTTGACTAGGAGATGTTTAAGATGATGGACAAAAATTCAAAGATCTACGTGGCTGGTCATAGAGGAATGGTAGGGTCAGCTATTGTTAGAAATCTTGAAGCTAAAGGCTACACCAATATTATTGGTAAAGCTTCAAAAGAATTAAACCTAATGAGACAAGATGAAGTAGAACAGTTCTTCGAAGTAGAAAAGCCCGAATATGTTTTTTTGGCCGCAGCAAAGGTCGGAGGCATTCACACTAATAACACTTATCCGGCTGAGTTTATTTACAATAATTTGATGATTGAGTCCAACATCATTCATAGTGCTTATAAGTATGGCGTAAAAAAATTATTGTTTTTAGGATCTTCTTGTATTTATCCCAAAATGGCACCACAGCCGATCAAAGAGGAGTATTTGCTGACGGGCTCTTTAGAACCAACCAATGAAGCGTATGCTATTGCAAAAATTGCAGGAATAGAGCTGTGTAAGTTCTATCGAAGACAATATGGATGTGATTTTATATCAGCTATGCCAACAAATCTCTACGGCATAAATGATAATTTTGATTTAGAAACCTCTCATGTTATGCCGGCTCTAATTAGGAAGTTTCACGAAGCAAAAATAAACGGAGATAAAGAAGTTGTTATGTGGGGAACCGGTAAACCTAAAAGAGAATTTCTTTATGTTGATGATTTGGCGGATGCGTGTGTTCATTTAATGAATCATTATAGCGATGAAACTCATGTTAACGTTGGTACCGGAGTAGACGTAGAAATTGGAGAACTAGCTCAGATCATAAAAGAGGTTATTGGTTATGAAGGTGAAATTGCTAATGACCTCAGCAAGCCTGACGGAACACCAAGAAAATTATTAGATGTTAGCTTGTTAGAAAGTACTGGATGGAAGTATAGTACAAAACTGGAAGAGGGTATTGCAAAAGTTTATAGCTGGTACATTGTTTATTCTATTCAAAAATAGGTCCAATCCGAGTATAATAAAATGATAAGGAAAAGCAAAAAATCCATTAATAATCTTAAAGGGAAATAATATGTTAATAGTAAATTTCAAGGGTGGACTTGGCAACCAAATGTTTCAGTATGCTTTTTATAAATCTTTGAAGGAGAAATATCCACAAACCCAAGTAAAAATGCTTAATTCTTGTTTTGACCATAATGGATTCGAGTTAGATAGGGTGTTTGGCGTTGAGAAAAATACATGTTCTAATTATGAGGCTGTAAAATTCGGAGAATTTATACCGAATTATATAAAATTTTATCGCATAATTAATATACTTAACTATTTAAGAAGAATAATATCGGGGTATAAAAAGAGTTACATTAATCAAATTAATCCATCAAAATATATGGCGAGTGTGTATAATCTTGATTCTCAAAAGTCATTTCTCTTGGATGGGTATTGGCAGAACCCAAGGTATTATAATCATCTAAAAGATGAATTGATGAAGGATTTTCAATTTGAAAATATCGATAGGAAAGATAATGAGATGGAAAATGAAATTATTTCATCGAACTCGGTTAGTTTACATATTCGTAGGGGGGATTATCTTAAAATAGGGTTTCCGGTTTTAACATCAGAATACTATTCGAAGGCTATAGAAATAATTATGGCGAACGTAGAAAATCCTAAGTTTTTTATTTTTTCTGATGATCCAATTT
The DNA here is from genome assembly GCA_016930055.1 of Candidatus Bathyarchaeota archaeon. Classification (GTDB taxonomy): domain Archaea; phylum Thermoproteota; class Bathyarchaeia; order TCS64; family TCS64; genus UBA8941. The sequence goes on from JAFGHP010000105.1 coordinate 2,769, forward strand.
ATGCAGAAGACGAGTTTTCATATTTAAACAACTATAAAGTTGTTAAACAAAATAAGGCAGAAGCAAGTTATATGGACATGTATTTAATGACAAAATGTAAACATAACATAATTGCTAATAGTTCTTTTAGTTTCTGGGGCGCATATTTAAATACAAACAGCTCAAAAATTGTTGTAGCTCCAAATAAAATCATAAAAGAACATAGCGACGGTTTTTCGCTAGATGAGTGGGAAATCATAAAGGTGTTTAGCGACTAGAGATAGTCACACAAAAAACACAAAAAACAAAAGGGACGGCAGACTGCGCAAAAACGATCCATAAAAATCAACTAAAACAACCTATAGGCATTGAAAAATGAACGTTTTTGTGGTATAATTAATGTACAATAAAAAGAGAGGTTGTTAAGATGTCACGA